>NC_012997.1:5012500-5193164 GCF_000023025.1 Teredinibacter turnerae T7901 | reverse complement strand
CCACGCCCGAAAAGCGTAGGTGATTACCAAAAAGGACGCATAGTTTACCTGTTCCCTTCCATCTTATCCACAAGCGCGGCTGCAAATCGAGCCAAATTATTAAAAGATTTGGGTATAAACAACTGTTTTATAGACAAAAAACAATGGAGAATAAAATAGAGTTGACAACCGATTCGTGCTGGAGAAAAACACGCTCAATTTCATCAAAAACCGATAACAACTATAAGTGCCAAATATTTTTCTATATATTTCAATAGATTAAGCTAGTTTATTTAAGGCTCTTTGAGTATAGACCAGATTCCCCCAAGCAACACCCGGTCATATTTATTTCATATTATTTACATGTACCGAATTTCGATAACCAAAGCATAGACTAGAAATCAAACACAAGAGAATCGCTTGAAGAAATAATAACCACTCGTTAGGCGCTGGCAACACAAATTGTGGATAACTATGTGTATATCATGCTCGTAACGTGTCTATTTTCTGGGGTTTTCAACTAAACTGCGCAAAAATCAGTAAACCAATTGATTTAATAAGAACATTTCTATAGAATCGCGCGTCCTTCAGCGGCTAAGACTTTTCGCTTCATTTATAGAGAAGCTAAAGCTTGCCAAAAGCAAATTCTGGTCGGCGAACGCCGGGCTTGATAACAACAGGTGAACTGAAATGAAAAGAACATTTCAACCAAGCAACTTGAAGCGTAAGCGCGTTCACGGTTTCCGTGCTCGCATGGCTACCAAAAACGGTCGCAAGGTACTGGCTCGTCGTCGTGCTAAAGGCCGTAAAGTACTGGCTGCCTAACCGTTTTCAGCGAGTTGCTGGAGTTTGATGAATCAACTGCAAGATTTTCGCTTTCGGAAATCCCAACGTCTTCTCACCTCCGGCAACTACTCTGCTGTTTTTGACGATGCCCAAATTAAAGCATCGCACCCTCATTTTCTTATTCTCGCCTCTCCCAACGCTGCAACCCACGCGCGGCTCGGGCTTGTTATTGCCAAAAAAAATGTTCGGCATGCCGTTGACCGGAATCGCCTAAAGCGCCTTATCCGCGAGACTTTCCGTGGCAAACAGCACCAAATGCCGGCAATAGATGCTATAGTGCTGGCCCGGCGCGGTAGCGACCAATTGAACAACCGGGAAACAGCGAAGATTCTGGATAAACTATGGGAACGTGTTGCCAAAAAGGCCAACAATCCGAACCCGCAGCAGCGCAACGAATCCCGTTCGCGGCCAAAATAATGTTGGCCCCCGTTTACTTTTATCGCTACTTCATCAGCCCGCTAATAGGTCCCCGCTGCCGCTTCGAACCCACCTGCTCCCAATACGCCATTGACGCAGTGGCCACTTGGGGCATTGCGCGAGGCAGCGCTTTAGCTACGCGACGTTTGCTAAAGTGCCACCCTTGGCATTCTGGCGGTTACGACCCAGTACCTGAATCGGGTCACCCAACCAAAAAACAGTCTTAAAATATCGATATACGGTAATCAATCACCATGAATTTGCTTCGCAACGCGCTAATCGGCGGTATTGTTCTTGTTTCGTTCTTGCTTATTATCCGGTGGAACGAGTTTCAGGAACGAAAATTTGAAGAGACGCAACTTCAGCAGTCTTCAGCTAACAATAGTGAGCGCGTAGCGCCCTCGATTCCAAGCGAACAACCGCAAGCGCCGAACGGAGAAGAAGTTCCGGACGCGCCCGCTTCTGATAGCAAAGACGCGGTCGAATTTACTGCAAACGCCGATAACGATCGCCAGATTCACATCAGCACAGACACGCTTGATCTGGTGATCGATACCAACGGTGGTGATATTGTGCGTCTGGCTTTACCGCAGTACTACGCCATGCTGCACGAAAAAGACAATCCATTTGTTTTGCTGAACAATAACGATACGAGTACCTATATCGCTCAAAGTGGTCTGGTAGGACCTAACGGAACCGACGGTAAAAACGGCCGCCCCCGGTTTAGCGCCGCTTCTTCCGACTACACACTTGAGCCAGGCAAGGACACTCTGGTAGTCGACCTGAAGTACCAGCAGGAAAGTGCAATTATTACCAAACGCTTCACATTCCACCGGGATTCCTACCTTATTGATCTGGAATACCTCATCGAGAACACTGGTGACACCAATTGGGTGGGCAATCTTTACGGCCAGATCAAGCGCGACGACCACAATCCAGCGCAGGCTGTTGGCGTAGGTATGCAACCCTTCCTTGGCGCTGCGATAACTACGCCAGAAACCAACTACAAAAAACTTAAGTTCGACGAGCTGGCGAAAGAAAAGCTGGAAGTGTCAAATACCGGCGGTTGGGTAGCGATGGTGCAGCACTATTTCATGTCTGCTTGGGTTCCCGATCAGGATAAGGACCAGAAATACGTGCTGCGCAAAAGCCGCAACGCGAACATGTATTTCCTCAGCTTCACCACGCTTACTAGCACAACAGTTGCACCAGGTACCACTGGCTCAATCAAAGCCCAATACTACGCCGGGCCAAAACATATCCGTGTATTGGAAAAAATCGCTCCACACCTGGATTTAACTATCGATTATTCTTGGTTGTGGTTTATCGCCAAACCTCTGTTCTACGCGCTGGACTTTATCCACGGTCTGGTCGGCAACTGGGGCCTCGCGATCATTCTGCTGACATGCTGCATCAAATTGGTATTTTTCTACCCTTCAGCCATGAGTTACCGCTCAATGGCGAAGATGCGGAAAGTCCAGCCATTGATGAACGAACTCAAAGAGCGATATGGCGACGACCGTCAGCGAATGTCTGCTGAATTGATGAAACTCTATAAAAAAGAGAAGGTGAACCCGCTTGGCGGCTGTCTGCCCATTCTTTTGCAGATGCCGGTGTTTATTGCACTTTACTGGATGATCATGGAATCGGTAGAGTTGCGCCACGCACCTTTCTTCCTCTGGATCCATGACTTAAGCGTGCGCGACCCCTACTTCGTGTTGCCGCTGATTATGGGCGTGACCATGTGGATCCAGCAGAAATTAAACCCAACCCCCGCAGACCCAATGCAAGCGAAAGTTATGCAGCTGATGCCGTTTTTCTTCACTGCGCTGTTTATGATGTTCCCAGCGGGTCTGGTACTTTACTGGGTTGTAAACAACACCCTGTCTATCACCCAGCAGTACATCATCACCCGTCAGATCGAAAAAGCTGACTAACCATATGGATACCATTGCCGCAATCGCCACCGCCCCTGGGCGCGGTGGCGTCGGCATTGTCAGGGTTTCCGGCCCTGGCTGCCAACAAATCGCCCATCGGATTCTCGGTTTACTGCCCCCCCCACGGGAAGCCAAATACACCCCGTTTTTCGACCGCAACAAAAACTTACTGGATCAGGGCATAGCGCTCTATTTTTCAGCGCCCAATTCTTTTACCGGCGAGGACGTACTCGAATTCCAGGGCCACGGCGGGCCGGTAATTCTCGATATGTTGCTGGCAGAAATTCTTGCCGCAGGTGCCCGGCTGGCACGCCCAGGAGAATTTTCTGAGCGGGCTTTTTTGAACGACAAGCTCGATCTGGCACAGGCCGAGGCAATTGCAGACCTGATCGACGCAAGCTCGCAGCAGGCGGCAAAACAAGCCATAAACAGCTTGCAGGGCGCCTTTTCCGAGCAGATTAACCACCTCGTCGAAGAGCTTATTCATCTGCGTATGTATGTGGAATCGGCAATTGATTTTCCTGAAGAAGAAATCGATTTTCTGAGCGACGGCAAAGTTGCCGCACAATTAGACAATGTCTTAGAACGCGCAAGCGATATTCTACACACAGCACAACAGGGCGTACTGATGCGCGAAGGGATGAAGGTTGTTATCGCCGGTCGCCCCAACGCAGGTAAATCGAGTTTGCTCAATGCCCTCGCCCAACGGGATATTGCGATAGTGACCGACATTGAGGGAACCACGAGGGATGTGTTGCGAGAGCAAATTCATATCGACGGCATGCCGCTACATATTGTCGACACCGCCGGCTTGCGCGCAGCAACAGATAAAGTAGAACAAATCGGAATAGAGCGCGCTTGGCAGGAAATCGACCAGGCAGACCGTATTTTATTAATGGTGGACTCCACCCGCTTACCGGATCTCAGCCGCGAAGACTACTGGCAGCAGCTGAGTAAACACCAGCCTACATTAGAAAAAGTAACCGTTATCTACAATAAGATTGACGACAGCGGTTTTACCCTGCCAGACACACCTGCGGTGTACAAAGAGATCGCCTTATCGGCTAAAACCGGCGCCGGTATAGATGCGCTTATCGCCCACCTCAAATCCGTAATGGGTTATCAACAAACAGGCGAAGGTGGTTTCAGTGCGCGCCGTCGACATCTTGATGCCATCCAACACGCACTGACCTACCTCAACAACGGCCGCAACCAACTGCAGCTGCACGCCGCAGGCGAATTACTCGCCGAGGACCTGCGTCTCGCCCAGGATCATCTGAGCGAAATCACCGGCAAATTTACATCAGACGATTTGCTTGGCAAAATTTTTAGCAGTTTTTGTATCGGTAAATAGACATCGAGCTTAATCGAACTTTATAAACCGATTATGGTTGTTCGAGTGGGCACATACAGCTGAAAGACGACTCAGTGCGTAGTTAGAGCCTCCGTTACGAACTTACTTTCCTCACGCCACACCATCTCTCTAGGTTCACTGACCAAACGCTAGCATTGAGTCAACTATTCAGGGAGATTCGATCATGGCGTTATTGATATTTGGTTTGTTACTTTGGTGCGGTACGCACTTTGTGCCTGCACTCGCGCCGAGACTAAAATCTGCCGTTATGACCAGAGTTGGGACTAACGGATACAAAGGACTCTTTGCTCTCACCGTTTTTGCCGGGCTCGCCTGTATTATCTTCGGCTGGCGATCAACCACGCCGCAACTATTCTATGTTTTACCTCTTGGCTTCCGCCACATCGGCTATCTACTGATACTTATCGCATTCATTATTATTGGTGCAGCCCACTACCCCAGCCGTATAAAGCGAGCTATACCCCACCCCATGCTGACTGGCGTCGCGTTATGGGCATTCACACATCTGCTATTAAACGGGGATAGCCGATCTATGGTGTTGTTCGGCACGCTTCTGGTGTGGAGTATTTTAGAAATCCTGCTGATTAGCCGACGTGACGGCAAAGTTACTACGCCGGCTTCGCCGCCCTGGAAGGTGGAATTTGTCGGTCTGTTTATTAGCTTACTTATTTTTTTAGCATTGGCTTTTTTCCACCGTTATTTCACCGGTATCCCTATAATTAACCTGTGAATCAAGTTATCCACATTTACCAACAAGTTATTAACAGTAAGAAAACAATTACAAGGCGCTATAACACACAGTTAAACACCTTATTCATCGGGTACCCACAACTAATCAGCAGTGTGTACAAGAATACGGAAATACTGAGTGTAACCATTGTGTAATATTTCAAAGCGTACACAGAAATACATGGTTATAAATAAGCCAGTTGATATACCCCATTATTTTAAACAGCTACACCCCAGCTTACGCTCTGCTTATACCGCAGTTTTTAGCAAGTTATCATTCTTATAACTAATTGATTTTTAAAGGAAAAATCGAGTTATACCCGAACAACGTAGAGACTAATAATTAATATAAGAATAAATCCCCTTCATATATACATACTTATATTCTTACTTCTTTATTAATAAACCGTTTCTAACGGTAATTCTCCCCGTTCTTTTTTTAACCAACAATCTCTATAATGTCGCGCCCTGAGTCCGGCACCGGTGTTGCTATGATTTTTCCTGACAAATTTGACGTTATTGTGATTGGCGGTGGCCATGCAGGCACTGAAGCCTGTCTGGCGGCAGCACGTATGGGTTGCAAAACCTTACTTTTGAGTCACAACATAGAAACGCTGGGCCAAATGAGCTGTAACCCGGCTATAGGTGGTATCGGTAAAAGTCATCTGGTGAAGGAAATCGACGCGCTTGGCGGTGCAATGGCTAAGGCGACCGACAAAGGCGGTATTCAGTTTCGCGTGTTGAACAACCGCAAAGGCCCTGCCGTGCGTGCAACGCGCGCCCAGGCAGACCGTGTGTTGTACAAAGCCGCGGTGCGGGAAATCCTCGAGAACCAGCCCAACCTCACTATTTTTCAGCAGGCGGCAGACGATTTAGTGGTCGAGGGTGAAACAGTGCGCGGTGTGGTGACGCAAATGGGCGTGACCTTCCTGGCGCCGACCGTGGTGCTCACCGCAGGTACATTTTTAGGTGGGCGGATTCATATTGGCCTGGAAAACCATTCCGGCGGACGTGCCGGAGATCCGCCCTCAATCGCGCTGGCGGATCGTTTACGTGAACTGCCATTGCGTGTCGACAGATTAAAAACCGGCACGCCACCGCGCATAGACGCCCGCTCAGTGAATTTTGACGGGCTGGATGAGCAATGGGGTGACAAGCCTACGCCGGTGATGTCATTTTTAGGCTCGCAAGACGATCACCCGCGCCAGACCTGCTGCTGGGTGACCCACACCAATGAGCGCACTCACGACATAATTCGCAGTGGGTTTGACCGCTCGCCGATGTTTACTGGCGTTATTGAGGGGGTCGGCCCGCGCTACTGCCCCAGCATCGAAGATAAGGTCAATCGCTTCGCCGATAAGAACAGCCACCAGATTTTTATTGAGCCCGAAGGCCTGACAACGCACGAGCTCTATCCCAACGGCATTTCCACCAGCCTTCCGTTCGATATTCAATTGGCTCTGGTGCGTTCGATTAAGGGATTTGAAAACGCCCATATTGTGCGCCCCGGCTATGCCATCGAGTACGACTTCTTTAATCCACAGGATCTGCAGTACAGCCTGGAAACTAAAGTGATTAGCGGTTTGTTTTTCGCAGGCCAGATCAACGGCACCACCGGTTACGAAGAAGCCGGTGCGCAAGGCTTGCTGGCGGGGGCCAACGCGGCGCTAAAAGCCCAGGGTAAAGAACCCTGGTGCCCGGAGCGGGATCAGGCCTACATGGGCGTACTGGTGGACGACTTGATTACCATGGGCACCCGAGAACCCTACCGGATGTTCACCAGTCGCGCGGAGTATCGCTTGCTGCTGCGTGAAGATAACGCCGATTTGCGCCTGACCGAAAAAGGCCGCGAACTGGGCCTGGTGGACGATATCCGCTGGGCGGCATTCTGTGAAAAACGTGAGCAGATCGAACAGGAGACCCAGCGCATGCGCAGCACCTGGGTGCAGGCGAACAGCGCAGAAGCGTTACAACTGGCGGACAAGCTTACCGCGCCGTTGAACCGGGAATATTCGCTGCTCGATCTGTTGAAACGCCCGGAACTGACCTATGCGGATCTTGGCCACCTCAAAGGGGAAGCGGTTGCCAATGTGCAGGTCGCAGAACAGGTGGAAATTACCGCGAAGTACGCAGGCTACATTGATCGTCAGCAAGACGAGATTGCACGCCTGCGCCAGCACGAAAACACGCCGATTCCCGCCAGCTTCGATTACGACTCGGTGGAAGGCCTGTCTAACGAGTTAAAACAGAAACTCAACGAAGCGCGGCCAGACAATATTGCGCGCGCGTCACGCATTCCCGGCATTACACCGGCGGCTATTTCGCTGTTGGTTATCTATTTGAAAAAACGCGGAATGTTGCGCAAGGTTGCTGCGGAAAGCTAGAGCAGTTGCACCAGCTTGCTGTAACCCGTGCGGGAGATGGCCAGCTGCATGCCGTTTTTAAGGTTCGCGAGGCGACTGTCTTTGGTTTCGGTTTCGATACCGGCGAGGTAGTCGAGGTTGATAATAGCTGAGCGGTGAATGCGGCAAAACTGGCGTGGGTCGAGGCGGGTCTCCAGTTTGTTGAGTCGCTCCTGCTTGATCAGTTTTTGTTGCTCGGTGTGAATAACCACGTAATCGTCGGCCGCTTCGAGCGCGATAATATCCCGTGTCATTACCACATGCACGTCGCCCTTTTCTCGCACCAGAATACGGTTAATCGGCGTGTTTGCCTGTTGATGAACGGTCAGCAGGTTTGCCATTGTGTTGTCGTCTTGCGGAGTGCTGGTTTGCAGCCGAGTGTGCAACCGGTCGACGCACGCCTGCAATCGCGCTTTAGCAACGGGTTTGAGAAGATAGTCGACTGCGTTATTTTCGAATGCCCGAATCGCGTAGTCGTCGTGCGCGGTTACAAACACCACCGGTGGGGCCGCTTCGCCCAACAGCTCGAGCACATCAAAACCGTCGAGCTTGGGCATCTGAATATCGAGAAATAAGACATCGGGCTGCATTTTGTGCACGGCTTTGACCGCCGCAAGGCCGTTTTCGCAGCGATCAATTATAGCGATATGTAGACACTCCCCCAGCATGCGTTCCAGTGCCTGGCGCGCATGGGGTTCGTCATCCACGATAATCGCTGATAGCGTCATAACGGGTAGTAATCCACGTTAAATTCCAGTTCCGCGTACTGCTCTATTTTTATATTTCCGCCATCGTAATGGCTGTCGAGAACGCCTTCAACTATGCGCGAAACCCGAAGCTTCCCGGAGCAACTGCTGTCTTCGTGGGGCAGCTCATTGTCTAGCAGCTCGGCAAAATTAAAGCTGTTGTAACTACCGGTATCAGTAATCTCTTCTTCAAAATAATAGCTATTAGAGGTACTCATGTAAGTACAGCTGAGCCCGGTGTTGACAGTGATCGAGCCAGAATAGTTTTTCTCCCAGCTGACATTGATATCTTCGTCGATGCTGACACTGTGCTTGGTGGTGGGTGAATGGGAGACAAAGTTCACCTTCGGCGGCACGACCACGTAGCTTTCCGGCGCATCCGCGTCGTTGGGTCGCATAAAAATAATATCGATAGTTTCGCCTGGAATGTTATCCGTAAATGAGGTGATGTAACTGTCAAACAGGCCGAAAGCCTGCGGCTCTCGTTCGAGCTTCTGAATATTGCCGTAGGCGGTCGCATAGAGCAGTTCGTCACTGGTTAATTCAACATCAGAACCATTGGGGCCACCTGCGGTAAGGCGCACGTCAACGTCGGTTTTATTGCCGACAGCATAAATTCGGATAGTTGCGTGAATACCTTCGGTTTTTAAGTCGCTCGAGTCGACTGTGCCGCCACCGCAGGCACTCAACAATACAGCTGGCAGTGCCGTCAAAAGTAAAAGTTTTGGCTTCATTATTAAATTCCTTGTGCACAATTGAATGGGTATTCCGTCAAGTCTAAGCCAATGACTCCGCTGATTGTGTAACAAGGTGTATCGTAAATGGTAGTTCAACCTGCACGATAAAACTCCCATCTGTCGTTTTTGTGTAAAGTTGGAAATTAACGCCAAAGTGCGCGTGGAGGCGCTTGCGCAATGTACTGAGCCCTATTCCGGTGGAATCGGCCTTAGTACCACTGGGGTCGACGGAATTTTCTATACGGACGGTGAGTGTCTCGTTGGCAACAGTGGCATCCACGGAGATAAATCCTGAATCCGTACTGGAGTTAATACCGTGTTTTATACTGTTCTCTATGAGTGGAAACAGCAACAAAGGAAAAACCTGCGCGGCGTTGGCCTGTTCACTAATCCGAATGTTGAGTTTAATTTTCTCAGGAAAACGCTCCCTCTCCACTGCAAGGTAATTTTGAATATGATTAATTTCATCGGCCAGAGAGACTTGGGGACGGCTTGAATAATTGACGCTATAACGTAAAAAGTCTGCCATTTGCACGCATAAACCGTGGATTTTTTCCGGTGCCACCAGACTCAAGTTTGCCAATGTGTTTAAGCTGTTATACATAAAGTGAGGGTGCACACTGGCTTTCACACTGGTGAAATCGATACTTTTTATCAACAGTTGTTGCTGTAACTCCTCTGCTTTTTTTTGTTCATTGGCAACTGCGTGCAAATAGGTGTAGTGAATTAAAATCCAGGTGCAGTATAAAATAGCTCCCAGTAGACAATGCCCGTTAAACGTACGCTGATAGAAAAAGTTTCCTTCCAGTAAACCTACATTATCCATTTGGCTAGCCCAGCCAAAACCTAGTAGCAGCCAGAGAGAAACACTTATTGCCAGTGCGATAAACTGACTGCCGATGATGACTGGCAGAGAGTAAACATTAAATTGCAGTAATTGGCATAAGTAGTAATTAGAAAAACAAACAAATAGAAAGAACAAATACCAGGGCAAAATCAGCACGAAGCTGTGTGCGTATGGCTGTTCGATATTAGCGTTGGTTGCCAGTAGCACCATTAGCATGGCCACACAGCAGCAAATAAACAACCAGAAAACAAACACCACAATAAAGTTGCGCGGTGCGCTTAGTAAAGGGTGCATAGCTCAGACCCAGGTTGTGAGTTGGTCGCGAATCAGTTGCGAATATTGATACCACCCATACACGCAACACCGGAGACAACCAAGGTTTTTTTCGGTACACCAATTTTATCTGCTAGACAAACGGATTTATCAGACACGCCACCTAACAATGGCAATACCTTTAGTGATACCTGCCAGTGAGGAGGGATCTTTATATCAGCGCCGCCCATTAGCGCGACTATATCGAGCTGCATTGTTGAGCCGATAAAATCCGCTTCGCGCAAGTCCAGATCGGCACCGCCCATCAAACAAAAAATGTTGCCGCCGCTTAGTTCCTGAGAGCTTTTTGTGTAGTTGCCGCCGCCGAGGATCGCATAAATATCCAGGCGTTCGTCATTCGGTGGTGGCAGACTTTCTGAGTCGTCGTTTGGTTTATTAAAATTAAACAGCGATTTCTTAAAGTTCGTGCGCTGGGGGTTTAGGAGGTAAAGGCCCACGCCGAATATAACCAATGGTGCAACAACGCTGTGAAAACTGAGATTGAACAAGCCGCGCTGGACGAGAAAAAACAGTGTGCCGACCGCGATTAGCGCGTAGGGGCCAAAGCCTGTGTGCATGCTTGGGTGGCGTTTCGCGCGGTACAGTAGCAGTGCGCCTATTACAATTAATACCAACGGCCACTGTGAGAGAATATAACCGAGCAGTCGAATGCCAATATTATTAAGAAATACCAGCAGTGCGATTGCGATTAGAACTAGGCCAATAACTACGCGAGGCTGCGTATGACCGCGCCATTTGTGCATGTGAGAGCTCCCTTTAGGCGATAGAACACAGGCTGCTGGGCAACCAGGTGACCAGTATGGTCGCCCAGAGTTTAAAGCCTATAGTGTCGATAAGTAAGAATGTAAAAAATAAAACAATTCCGGCAAGCGCAATGGTTCGCGCAGAAACTCGATCCAGTAGTTCCATGCGAATATCCTCAGCTAGTCCCGGTTGTCCGCAGGCCACTGCTGTGTAGGTGATGGATTTGGCCAGGGCGCGAATGGAAAGGGTTTTTCGTCGCTGTTGTAGCTGACAAAAAGCAGTGCGCGATGAATAAACTGGCTGAGGGAGCGGGCAAAACTGCGCAGCTGGCTGTTGTCCTCTCCTGTGGTAACAACAAAAATAAACTGTAGCAGGCAGATTACCCACATTACGCCGGCAGCGAGATTAAGCAAAGCGGCAAAAAGTAACATGTACAGCAAGCGCAGCCAGGCCTGCTGATTGCGCAAATGGTTGTGAATATCGTCTTGGTCCAATGAATTCTGTGTTTGCATCGTCATCTCCTTGAAACAGAGATGGCAGAATACACGGGCTAGGTCAGAAAATACGGCACAACTCGGTGAGTGGCGCCGCGACATCGGCGAATGACGAACATGGCGTGAAGGTCAATGTTAATCCGTGGCGGAATCGACCTTTAAGCGCGCTTTAAAGGCATTAACCACCGTTTCCAACACCTGCACCCGTGCGCGGTCTTTAAAGTCTGTACTCACCACCGTCCAGGGTGCATGTGGGGTGCTGGTGCGTTCAATCATATCTTCCACCGCTGTTACATAGTCGTCCCAGCGTTCGCGATTGCGATAGTCTTCATCGGTGATTTTGTACTGTTTGTAAGGTGTTTGCTCGCGATCCTGAAAGCGTTGCAGTTGTTCCTGATTGCTGATATTGAGCCAGAATTTCAATACCACGCAGTTATGGATGGTGAGTTGCTCTTCGAAGTCGTTAATCTCCTTGTATGCGCGCAGCCATTCGGTTTCGCTGGCGAAGCCTTCGACACGCTCGACGAGAACACGGCCATACCAGCTGCGATCAAATAGGGTCATTTGGCCGTTCTGTGGTATATCACGCCAAAAACGCCACAAATAATGATGGGCGTACTCTTCTTCGGTGGGCTTTGCGATGGGTTTAATGCGATAAAAACCGGCGTCCAAGGGGGCGACCAGGCGCCGGATTGCGCCGCCCTTACCGGCGGCATCCCACCCTTCAAACGCCATCACCACAGGAATATTGCGTTCGCGCAACTGGAAGGTGAGCTTGCGCAACTTGGTTTGCAGCTTTTTCAGACGCGCTTTGGCGTCGCTTTTATCTGGCTTATTGTCGCTGGACTCCGGCGCCATATTGATGGCGGGGCGCGGTGCGACCGGCAAGGGTTCGATGCTTTCCGATGATTGCGGTGTATCCTGTGCCAGCCACTGCTGGAGCTGGATTTTGATTATTTCTGCCACCTGTAGGTTGCGGTGGCGATCATCAGCGCCGTTGACGACGTGCCAGTGATTGCGGTGTGTGCTGGTGGCGTTCAGGGTATTTTGGATTGCCTCAATTGCGTGCGGGTAGTTTTTTAGCGCCAGTTCATCTTTCACGTCAAAATAGGGCGTGTCGCGCACTTCAGCCAGGCGCTCGCGCAGCACGTCCTCACCAATATGCAGCCAACACTTGATCATTAAGGCGCCGTCGTCAGTGTGTTTTTGTTCGAAGTTGCGTATGTAACTCTCCCTCCGGCGCAGCTTCTCTGCGTCGATTTCGCCGTTGAGATATTGCACGATGGAGGTGCTGGTCCAGTCGCGCAGGTAGATTGCGATTTGGCCTGCGCCGGGCAGGTCCCGCCAGAAGCGCCAGAAAAACGGTTTGCGGTCGTCTTCGTACTGGCTCGGGCCATAGGCGTTTACACTGAGAAAGCGCGGGTCCATCCAGGCCGACAAGGTATTGATGGTTTCGTGGCGACCAGAGCGATCATCGCCTGCGATAACGATAATCACGGGTTTATTGCGGTGGCGCACCTGCTGCTGTAGCTGCAGCAATTCTGCGCGCAAATCGCGCACGCGGGCTTTGTATTCCTCTTTGGGAATTTTCGGAGCGGGTTGGCTGAGTGAGATCATAGTTTCTGCCGGGATTTTATCTGGGGGTCAATGGTTAACGCTAAATATAGCGAATCCGGCCTTTCGCCTTTTGGCGTTCATCAAACCAGATTGCCTGTTAACGCTTGAAAGTAAGCATTTATGCACCTGCTGTGCCTTTACCGTTATAATTAGGGCTTTTCTACCGTCTGCCCGCCCGTGCCCGATTATCTACAGCAACTGCAAGCCGCCCTCGCCCACTTTCCTGTGGAATTTTCTGACGACCAGCGCGTTCGCCTGGGCGCATACCTCGAGCTTTTTATTAAGTGGAACAAAACGTATAACCTGTCGGCTATTCGCGATCCTCAGGAAATGGTCAGCAAGCATTTGCTCGATAGCTTGAGTGTTGCTGAACACCTCACCGGCGAACGTTTTATCGACGTGGGCACCGGTGGCGGTCTGCCCGGCATTCCCTTGGCAATTACTTTTCCGGAACGGCATTTCACGCTGTTGGATTCTGCTGGTAAAAAAACCCGTTTCTTGTTTCAGGTAAAGCAGGCGCTCGGGTTGCACAATGTGCAGGTGGAAAACCGACGCGTCGAAAGCTTTGAGCCGGATGAACTCTACGACGGTGTGATCAGCCGAGCTTTCGCGTCATTGCAGGATATGACCGACTATTGCCACCATTTGCTCAAACCTGGTGGCCATTTTTGGGCTATGAAAGGGGTTTTTCCTGAACATGAGTTGAGTGAACTGAAAAAACACTATATCTTCGAGCACAATTTCCCCCTCCAGGTACCCGGTGTAACAGGCGAGCGTTGCCTGATCGTATTGGGAATGGAAAACGCTCAATAATATCAATGTCTTGTAGGACTTATCGTGGGCAAAATCTACGCAATTGCTAACCAGAAAGGCGGTGTGGGCAAAACCACCACCTGCGTGAATCTTGCGGCTTCCCTGGCGGCGACCCGCAAGCGCGTGCTGCTGGTTGATCTGGACCCGCAAGGCAATGCGACCATGGGCAGCGGCGTGGACAAAAACGCGCAGGAATTTACCGTGTACGATGTGCTGATGGGGTTAACCCGCATCGAAAACACGGTGCAGCGCTCCCCCGAGGGCCACTATGATGTGCTGCCTTCCAACGGCGATCTCACCGCGGCAGAAGTGGAGATGTTGTCGCTGGAGAAAAAAGAATACCGCCTCCACAAGGCGCTGGCTGAACTGACTGCGCCCTATGACTATGTATTGATCGACTGCCCGCCGTCGTTGAACATGCTCACGGTTAACGCCTTGACTGCGTGCCAGGGCGTAATCATTCCAATGCAGTGCGAGTACTACGCACTCGAGGGGTTGTCTGCACTCGTGGATACCATTACCACCATTCAGTCGGTACTCAATCCGTCGCTTAAAATCGAAGGTATATTGCGCACCATGTACGATCCGCGCAACAGCCTGACTGGCGACGTTTCCCAGCAGCTGCACAGCCATTTTGGCGACCGTTTGTACCGCACCTGCGTGCCTCGCAATGTGCGCCTGGCCGAAGCGCCAAGCTTCGGGTTGCCTGTAATTGCTTACGACAAGCAGTCGAAAGGTGCGCTCTCCTATATTGCGCTCGCTGGCGAAATTATTCGTCGCAACGATCCCAAAGCACCAGAAGTGCCCGCTGCTGTCTAGACTAGTGGGCACAATCGCAAGAATTTAGAGGTTTGAAGAACACACATGGCAAAACGTAAGGGACTGGGCCGTGGCCTGGACGCGTTGCTGGGAAGTGCCGGCGCTGCCGCGACTGGCGACAGCCCGAAGACCGTCACCGAGATGGCGGCGCAAATCACATCACCGGAAACCAGCCGCGACGGTACCTTGAAAGAACTTCCGGTTGAGTTTCTGCAGCGCGGTAAGTACCAGCCACGGCGCGACATGCATCCAGAAGCGTTGGAAGAGCTGGCAGAGTCCATTAAAGCGCAGGGTGTAATGCAACCGATTGTGGTGCGCCCTATCGCCGACAATCGCTACGAAATTATTGCGGGTGAACGCCGTTGGCGAGCGACGCAGCAAGCGGGCCTGGATACAATTCCCGCCGTTGTCCGCGATGTTCCCGATGAAACCGCCATTGCTTTGGCGCTGATCGAAAACATTCAGCGTGAAGATCTCAACCCGGTCGAAGAGGCCATGGCACTCAAGCGCTTTCAGGACGAATTCGAGCTCACTCAACAGGAAGTTGCCGATGCGGTGGGCAAATCACGCGCGGCTGTTACCAACCTCATGCGCCTTCTAAACCTCACCACTGAAGTCAGCAAAATGCTGGAACACGGCGATCTGGAAATGGGGCATGCCCGCTGCCTGCTGACACTGGAAGAAGGTGCCCAAAAACGGGTGGCCAGACAAATCGTTGCGAAAGGGTTATCCGTGCGTCAGGCGGAAGCCCTGGCAAGGCGGACCCAACAGGAAGACGCCAGCGACGGGTCGGATGCCGCAACCGTCGACCCGGATATTAAAAAGCTAGAGGAAGCACTCGGCGAAAAGGTGGGCGTGCCAGTGATGGTTCAACACAGCGCTAAAGGCAAAGGTAAACTGGTGTTGAAATACAACAGCCTGGACGAGCTGGACGGTATTTTGGCGCATTTGGGGTACGAGCACTAAGTAGCTTCTCACCCCACATTGCCAGACACCGTTTAGCTGGCGTTCGCCAGCTGGGTGCGAGGGGCATATCAGTTTAATTCTCTATTTTTTTACTTGTTCTTTCCCCGGAAAATACCACCGTTTATCGGTGAGTTATCAGGGCCAAGCGGTGGTCTGTGTACACACGGCTAACTGGAACTTCAGGTACCTGGAGGCAGATTTTGGCTATTCAGTGGGTGAATGTTGGTGCGCTAAAATGGCGCTCTAAATTGCATAAAGGGTCAGATTTTGAGGCAAAAATAGAAGAAATAAATGGCGCGACCTGCACCCATTTGATGTTACCTAATGCGCCTGGTAGCGAAAGTGCTTAATTTTGGTGGGGATATTTCGATCGTAAACTCCGCGCAAATTAAGCAACAATGCATACATTTACAGCAATTATTAGTAGACTCTTGCGCTTGATCAAGCACCACAGACTCCCTATAATCCTCCCCGCCCTTTAATACGGTGGATTTTTGTTCATCTGGGTATAACTGGTGTAAAGACGCAAATCCCGACAGCATTTCGCCTCGTTCAGGCGCACAGAAAAATGGGGGATTTGCACAGAAAATCTCGGGCCGTTAGCGCACGACCAACATTCCTGAACCCCCTCAATGCCGAAGATGGCGGGCGTCTGCCCGGGGTGTATTGCGCAAGTTAGTGCGGGTTGTTGGCATGAGGCTGGAGTCCGAAGCAGAACTAAAACAGTCGATGATCGGTTAAGACCGAACGCCCGTAATTTAGTTCCTCATGGTGGGAACAAGTTACGGAAAAGCAGAAGGTAGATTATGAAATCGCCAGCTTTGGCAGGAATACTCGCCCAGCTGGGTTTTGTGTTGCCGGTCAGTTGCGTACTGTTACTGCTGGGCATTGTGGAAGCCTACTCCTTCGCTCTGGGTGCGCTGGTGTACGCCATTCCCAACGCCTACTTTACCCTGTATGCCTTTCGTTACCGCGGCGCAAGAGATACTGCGTTGATCAACAAATCCTTTAAACGGGGAGAGTCTGGAAAATTTGCGTTGGTTGTCGTGGGTTTTGCTCTGGTGTTCCGATTTGTTATGCCATTGAGCTATCCCGCTCTGTTTGCAGGTTTTTGCAGCTTAATTATTTTTCAGTGGGGGCTGTCAGCACACCTGGGCCGCCGCTGGCTTTGACAGAGTCAAAGCCCATACAGAATTCAAATGACTTATGAAAGGTGAAACAACAGCCCATGGCCAGTAGTGAAACGCTCACCATCACGGACTATATAACGCACCACTTGCAAAACATGACCTACGGCAAGTTGCCGGCCGGTTATGCGCGCCATCACGCCGATGGCGAAGTGCATGTACTGGAGCATGATACCTGGACAATGGCGCATACCGCCGAAGAAGCTGCAGCAATGGGCTTTAACGCGGTTCACGTCGATACGCTGGGCTGGGGTATTTTCCTGGCGCTGGTGGTTGGCTTTTTTATGCGTCGAGTTGCGGTTAAAGCCACCACCGACACACCGCGTGGTATGGCGAGTTTCATCGAATTTTTGGTAGAGGGTATCAATGGCGTGGTGAAGGATGTGTTCCACCACAAAAACCGTCTGGTTGCACCCATGGCGATTACCGTGTTCAGTTGGGTGTTTATGATGAACCTGATGGATTTGATCCCGGTAGACTGGTTGCCAATGGCAGCTCAGATAGTAAGCGGCAACGAACACCTGTTCTTTAAAGTGGTGCCAACCACTGACCCCAACGCCACTCTCGGGATGGCGGTTACCGTATTTATATTGATGCTGTTCTTTAGTGTGCAACAAAAAGGTCTGTGGGGCTTCATTAAAGAGCTAACGTGCCACCCCTTCTTCGCGCCGCGCAAGTTTTGGTATTTCAATCTGATCCTGATACCGTTCAACTTCATCCTGGAAACTGTTGCCCTGATTGCCAAACCAATTTCTCTCGGCTTGCGACTATTCGGCAACCTCTATGCGGGTGAAATGATATTTATCCTGATTGCTACCCTGTTCAGTGTCGGCCTGCTGTTTGGCTTCCTCGGTGGTATTTTGCAATTTGGGTGGGCCGTGCTCCATATTTTGGTGATTTTGATTCAGGCTTTTGTATTCATGGTGCTGACCACTGTGTATATGGCGATGGCGCACGACCGCCACGATGAGCACTGAGTCCCCTGACGCAACGAATTTTTAGTCTATTACTTACTCTTTTAACAAACTTTAATCTCAAAACTTTTAGGAGAATACAATGGAAGCACAAGCTTTAGTTTACATCGCGGCAGCTCTGTTAATCGGTTTCGGCGCACTGGGTACAGCTATCGGTTTCGGTACTTTGGGTGGCAAACTGCTGGAAGCGTCTGCACGTCAACCAGAGCAAGGCCCGGCACTGCAGGTAAAAATGTTTTTGATGGCGGGTCTGTTGGACGCCGTACCCATGATCGGCGTTGGTGTTGCCATGCTGTTGATCTTCGGTATTGCGCCTAACATGGGTCAGTAATCCACACCCCTATCATTTAACTAACTAAAGAGGTGTTGGTGTGAATATCAACCTAACGCTGATTGGTCAATCGCTCACCTTCATTGCGTTCGTAATTTTCACTATGAAGTTCGTGTGGCCGCTGTTGATCAGCGCCATGGAAGCGCGTGAACAGCGAATTGAAGATGGCTTGTTAGCTGCAGACCGCGCTGACAAAGACCTGGAACTGGCGCAGAAAAAGGCGACCAGCCAGCTCCACGAAGCCAAGCAACAGGCTGCAGCCATTATCGACCAGGCAAACAAGCGTGCGACCCAGCTGGTAGAAGAAGCCAAAGAGCAAGCTCGTGCTGAAGCGGAGCGCATCAATGCGCAAGCCCAGGCCGAAGTTGAGCGTCAGGTCAGTCAGGCGCGCGAAGAATTGCGCAGTCAGGTGGCCGTGTTGGCGATTGCCGGTGCTGAAAAAGTTCTCGGCGAATCTATCGATGCCAGCAAGCACAACAGCATGCTCGATAAACTAGCCGCGGAGCTATAACCGGAGCTGATCATGGCAGAACCCATTACTCTCGCTCGTCCCTACGCCAAAGCCGCTTTTGAAGCGGCCCGCGATGCATCTGCATTGCAGTCGTGGTCCGATGCGTTGGTAGAAGCCGCTGCCATCACACGCGATAGCAAGGTGAAAGCACTGCTTTCCTCCCCGAGCTTAACCGCTGTACAAAAAGCAGCGGCGTTTATCGACTTGTGTGGTGACACGCTGAACGAAGCGCAGAAAAATTTTATTCGTGTTCTCGCAGACAACAATCGCCTGCCACTTTTTCCGCAGGTATCGCAACTGTTCGAGCTTTACAAAGCCAATCAGGAAAAAGCGGTCGACGTCGAGCTGCAAACAGCTTACGACATTGACGACGCAGTGCTGGCCAAATTGGCCACCAGCCTGACCGAAAAGCTCGATCGCAAGGTGTCGCTGCAAACGGCTATCGACCCCTCGCTGCTTGGCGGTGCGATTATTCGCGCTGGCGATACCGTGATTGACGGTTCGGTGCGCGGTCGACTGGCCAAGCTTGCCGAAACCATGAGTCACTAATACTGGCAGTGCGCGAAGCGAACAGAACATAACCCCTAAATACAGGTAGGGAACAACAGTATGCAACAGCTGAATCCTTCTGAAATCAGTGAAATTATTAAGGCGCGCATCGACAATTTGTCGGTGACCACTGAAGCGCAAAACGAAGGTACCGTGGTTTCCGTAACCGACGGTATTATTCGTATCCACGGTCTCGCCGAGGTGATGTACGGTGAGATGATCGAATTTGAAGGCGGTGTTTACGGCATCGCCCTCAACCTGGAGCGCGACTCTGTCGGTGCGGTTATTCTGGGCGACTATCAGGGCGTGGCTGAAGGCCAAACCTGCAAGTGTACCGGCCGCATTCTGGAAGTACCGGTAGGCCCGGAACTGCAAGGCCGCGTGGTGGATGCTCTGGGTAACCCGATCGACGGCAAAGGCCCGATCGACGCCAAAGCCACCGATGCGATCGAAAAAATCGCGCCTGGTGTTATTGCCCGTCAATCGGTTGACCAGCCAGTACAAATCGGTCTGAAAGCGGTTGATACCATGGTTCCAATTGGCCGCGGCCAGCGTGAGCTGATCATCGGTGACCGCCAGACGGGTAAAACCGCCATTGCCGTTGATGCCATCATCAACCAGAAAGGCACCGGCATTAAGTGTATTTACGTGGCGATTGGCCAGAAGGCGTCATCTATTGCTTCCGTAGTACGCAAGCTGGAAGAACACGGCGCAATGGACCACACCATCGTGGTTGCGGCTACAGCGTCCGACCCCGCTTCCATGCAGTTTCTGGCACCGTTTGCTGGCTGCACCATGGGCGAGTACTACCGCGATCGCGGCGAAGACTGTCTGATTATTTACGATGACCTGACCAAACAGGCCTGGGCTTACCGCCAGATCTCGCTGTTGCTGCGTCGTCCACCGGGCCGTGAAGCCTACCCTGGTGACGTATTCTACTTGCACTCACGTCTGCTTGAGCGCGCGGCACGGGTAAACGCTGCCCACGTGGAAAAATACACCAATGGCGAAGTGAAAGGCCAAACCGGTTCTTTGACTGCCCTGCCAATTATCGAAACCCAGGCGGGTGACGTATCGGCCTTCGTACCGACCAACGTGATCTCGATTACCGACGGCCAGATCTTCCTGGAATCCGACTTGTTTAACGCGGGCATCCGCCCGGCGATGAACGCCGGTATCTCGGTATCCCGTGTGGGTGGTTCCGCACAGACCAAGGTGATCAAAAAGCTCTCCGGTGGTATTCGTACCGCACTGGCGCAGTACCGCGAACTGGCGGCTTTTGCGCAGTTTGCCTCTGACCTCGACGAAGCCACGAAAGCGCAGTTGAATCACGGTCAACGCGTAACCGAGCTGATGAAGCAGAAGCAGTACTCGCCGCAGTCTGTTGCCGAGATGGCCGTTGTGGTTTACGCCGCGAACGAAGGCTTCCTGGAAGATGTTGAAGTGGCCAAAATGGGCGCGTTTGAATCTTCCCTGCTCAGCTATATGAACAGCAGCCACGCCGAGTTGATGGCCGAAATGAATACCGGTGCGTACAGCGATGATATCGCTGGCAAACTGAAAGGTGCTCTGGAGAACTTCAAAGCTACCCAAACCTGGTAATTCACAAGCTTCGGGACATTAACAATGGCGAGCGGAAAAGAGATACGTACCAAAATCGGTAGTATCAAAAACACTCAGAAAATCACCAGTGCGATGGAGATGGTGGCCGCGTCCAAAATGCGCAAAGCGCAGGACCGTATGGAAGTCGGCAAACCGTACGCCCGTCGCATGCGCGAGGTGGTGGGCCATATTGCTGCGGGCAACCTGGAATATCAGCACCTTTACATCACCGAGCGTGAAGTAAAGCGTGTGGGTTACATCGTGGTGTCCACCGATCGCGGCCTGTGTGGCGGTCTGAACGTCAACCTGTTTAAAGCTGTACTGCGCCACAGTAAAGAGTGGGCGGACAAAGGTATTGAAACTGACTTTTGTATGGTGGGCGCCAAAGGCACTGCTTTCTTCAAAAGTGTTGGTGCCAATATCGTTGCCAGCCTGCGCGATATCGGCGAGCAACCCTCCATCACCAGCCTGATCGGCAGCGTTAAGGTGATGTTGGATGCCTTCGCCGACGGCAAGATCGACCGCCTTTACGTGTGCAGTAACGATTTCGTCAACACCATGACGCAAACCCCGAAAGTTGAGCGCTTACTGCCGCTCAAGCCGGAAGATGGCGCCATCCACAAACGCAGCTGGGACTATCTCTATGAGCCCGATGCGAAAGAATTGCTGGATGGTCTGATGGTTCGCTATATCGAATCTCAGGTTTTTCAGGCGGTTGTGGAAAATGGTGCCTGCGAACAGGCGGCGCGCATGATTGCGATGAAGAGTGCAACCGATAATGCCGGCAACCTGATCAACGAACTGCAGTTGGCCTACAACAAGGCCCGCCAGGCGGCAATCACCCAGGAACTTTCTGAAATTGTGGGTGGTGCAGCAGCAGTTTAGATGTTGCCCAAGTGCCAGAGGGGGCCTGCGCCCTGACTGGCCCAACGAGCGAAGCAGAACCGTGCGTTAAGCACTTCGCTCAAGCAGACAGATTTTGAAATTTTAGAGATTATACGAGGAAGCGAAGATGAGTAGCGGACGTATCGTACAGATCATTGGAGCGGTTATCGACGTGGAATTTCCACGGGATTCCGTCCCAGCTGTATACGACGCACTGAAGGTGGAGAGCAAAGGTCTCACCCTCGAAGTGCAACAACAACTGGGTGACGGCATCGTTCGTTGCATCGCCATGGGTAGCTCCGAAGGTCTGAGCCGCAATCTGGAAGTGACCGGCACAGGCGCGCCTGTTTCAGTACCTGTAGGTAATGAAACTCTGGGTCGCATCATGGATGTACTGGGCAACCCCATCGACGAGTGTGGCCCTATCGGCGAACAAGAGCGTATGCCTATTCACCGTAAAGCACCCGCTTACGACGAATTGTCATCCACTACCGACCTGCTGGAAACCGGCGTTAAAGTTATCGACCTGGTTTGCCCGTTTGCGAAGGGCGGTAAAGTGGGCCTGTTCGGTGGTGCCGGTGTGGGTAAAACCGTAAACATGATGGAGCTCATCAACAACATCGCGTTGGAGCACTCAGGTTTGTCGGTGTTCGCCGGTGTGGGTGAGCGTACCCGTGAAGGTAACGACTTCTACCACGAAATGCAGGAGTCCGGCGTTGTTAACGTCGAGAACTTCAAAGAATCAAAAGTGGCGATGGTTTACGGCCAGATGAACGAGCCGCCCGGCAACCGTCTGCGTGTAGCGCTAACGGGCTTGACCATGGCGGAAAAATTCCGTGATGAAGGCCGCGATGTACTGCTGTTTATCGACAACATCTACCGCTACACCCTGGCGGGAACCGAAGTATCGGCACTGCTGGGTCGTATGCCATCTGCGGTGGGCTACCAGCCTACACTGGCAGAAGAAATGGGTGTGCTTCAGGAGCGTATTACCTCTACCAAAACCGGTTCTATTACCTCGGTTCAGGCAGTTTACGTACCTGCGGATGACTTGACTGACCCGTCACCAGCCACCACCTTCGCGCACTTGGATTCGACTGTTGTACTGAGTCGTGATATTGCTGCGAAAGGTATTTACCCGGCAATTGATCCTCTGGATTCCACCTCACGTCAGCTGGACCCACTGGTAATCGGTGCAGAGCACTATGACGTCGCCCGTGGCGTACAGTCAGTATTGCAGCGCTACAAAGAGCTGAAGGACATCATTGCCATTTTGGGTATGGATGAACTCAGCGAAGAAGACAAGCAGACAGTAAACCGCGCACGTAAAATTGAGCGCTTCTTGTCGCAGCCTTTCCATGTTGCGGAAGTATTCACCGGTGCTCCCGGTAAATACGTGCCTCTGAAAGACACCATCGCAGGCTTTAAAGGCTTGTTGGCGGGTGATTTCGACCATCTGCCAGAGCAGGCGTTCTACATGGTAGGCACCATCGACGAAGCTGTTGAAAAAGCGGCGAAAATCGCCGGCAAAGCAGCGTAACAACCGATTGCTCCGCTATGGCGGAGCTTCGCTTGATGACCAATAGGCAAACACAATGGCATTAACCATACATTGCAATATCGTCAGCGCCGAGCAGGAAATCTTCTCTGGCCTGGTGGAGCTGCTGGTGGCTGCCGCGACCGAAGGTGATGTGGGCATCGGTTACGGTCACGCACCGTTTCTTTCCGCGCTCAAGCCTGGCCCGGTACGTGTGAAAAAACAGAGCGGGGACGAAGAAATTTTTTACGTTTCCGGGGGCTATCTCGAAGTTCAGCCAGAAAGCATCAATGTGCTGGCCGACACGGCCCTGCGCGCCGACGACATGGATGAAGCCTCCGCCGAAGCGGCCAAAAAAGAAGCCGAAGAAGCACTGGCCAGCCAGACTGGCGACGGCATAGACTACTCCAAAGCCGCCGCCCGCCTCGCCGAAGCTGCCGCGCAACTGCGCACGCTACAAGCAATTCGCAAGCGCGCACGTTAATTTCCCGCGCGCTATCCAACCTAAAAGGCAGCCCATTGGCTGCCTTTTTTATGCAACCTTTAGCAACATTCAATTTATCGGATTCACGTTTTCAACAGGCACCGTAAGCTAAATGCCTGACACATGCATAAAGGATCGTGCTACCCCGTGTACTTTTACACTCCCGCCAGGCTCTATTCTCTAATCTTGATAATTGCGTCAGCACTCGCCCTAGTGGCGTGCGGTGCGGACACCACTTCAGAGGGATCGCCTATGTTATTCATCAAAAATCCTCCGTCGGCTTCGCTGGAACAGTAATGAAGACGGAGTCGAGCAGGCGTTTTATTCGGACGAAAACGGGTACTTCGACCTGCCTGCGCACGAAGAGACGCTTGAGATTCCGGCTCTGGTGCAGTTCGTGGCGAAAACCGATTTGTATGCCATTGTCGATGGCGAACGCGATCAGTTCTGGTTTTCCAGCAAAATGGACAAGGGTATCGACAGCGAGTTTGAGCGGCGGCCAGCGGTTTGGTGTCTGAACTCGCAAATGACATGACACGGATCGAAAGTAGTGGTGGATTGTGCGGTTCTACGTGCAATTGGAACTAGTGCAATTGGAATCATATGCCGATAGTGGAGTGACGACCAACATGGATGTACAACCAGGAAGGTGTGTAAAACTGGCGCAGAGGGCCATTCGGCAGATTCACTAAGCTATTATTGATAGTGGTGGTCGGTTCTTGAACCGGCCATCACCTAGATACTTACACCGATTTACGCACTTTTTTGGACACCGAGCTTTCTTTTAGTTGTTTTACCAGCGCAATGCCCTCTTCCCCGCCATGTGCCACCAGGTAGCGTGCGAGCCAGATGGTGAGATTCACTTGATCGCGATTATCGGCAGTCATGCCGTACTGATTGAGTAGTGAAAAGGCCAATTCAGTGATTTGCGGGTTCACTATATTCTCTTGGACCAACTTTTTCGCGCCATTTGCCTGGAGCGGCAGGTAAGGCCCGGACAGCATGTTGTATACGCGCAGTGCCTGTAACTGCCCTGCAGGCGCCAGTTGCAAATTGCGGTTGAGTACCTTATTCCAGGTCACATAGACATGCAGGTTAGCGATGCCGATGCGCGTGTGCTGGAGTATTTTATCGTTTCTAGTGTCGTTAGCGATGGTTTGCATGAACGTCAGGTAGCGGTAATTGCCGCTAATTGCGAGAAATTTAATGAGCCAGGCCACTTCATCTACATCCTGCTTGTCGTTCATAGCGGGCAACCTTTTTTCGATTTCCTGCTGCAAAGGGTCGTAGATACGGGCGTCGGTTAAACCTGACCACTGCAATTGTTTATAGGCATCTCGCTGGGTCAGGTACACGCCCGATGCCATTTGCGCGGCGAAATAAGCAACAACTGTTTCGTAGTCGGTACCGCTTTGCGTGGTTATGCGTTGGCCTTCCGGTATATGGAAAGCTTCAACTACCTTGTGCACCCTGAGAGGACTTTCCGGGTTTGCCCGTGAGAGTCGAACTTCTCCAAGGTACGGATAGTTCAAGAATAATTCTTTGTAGCGTTGTTTTGCCAAGTCAGTCTTGGTAAGAAAGTGATCATACAGACCAAGAGTTGCGGGTGAACCCAGTTTAGCGAACACCGCTTCCAGATCGTCACCTACAGCGACACTTTCCAGAGCTGCGCCTGGTGCCGTTTGGCGTTGTGCTTTGAGCCAGTGGTGAATGTCGGCGAGATCGATGGATTCGGGCGAAAGTGTCGTGCCAAGCACCCGGGTATCGCCTTTGATACGGGCAATCGCGTGTTTCGAAAGATTTTTTAGGTGGCGTAGTTCGCTGTTTTGCAGAACATTTTGCAGAAACGGCAAATAGCGTGCGTTGTGGGTGCTTCCAATGCCGCGGGCAAGCGCATAGGTCATATTGAACCATTGCGGCAGGGTATGCTCGTAGTGTTGATACAACACCGCAGCGGCAACATCGCTGATGCGCTGATCAATTTGTTCTGCAAACTCCATCAGTTCACCTGCGAACGCCACCTCTCCAGGGTCATTGCTCAATAGCAGTTGGCCAATAACGAGGTTTTCGGCGCTTGGTGTATTTTGAGCCGCCTGAGCATGAGTGGCAGGCTTGTCGGCAGCGGCCACCTGGTAGGTCAGAAATAGGGTGGAAAATAAAATCAGGGTCGTAACCTGGCGGGCAAAATAGGTACTCAGCATGAGTTTTTATCACTTATCCATTTAAAAGTGACACCTTAATAAAACCAAAACGAACCAGCAATGAATTACCGACGGAAACTGGCCTGGTATTGGCGATGGTAATACTCAGGTCGACCAGTGGGCAGGGAAATGGCACCTATCTGGAAAGAGTCACATCTATCCCTTAAAATTGTTGTCCTAAGCCCTCTCCTATCTGTGTGACCGACTATTTCGACTTCCAACTTTCGCCACGACCGGCCTCTTTATGCTGCTGTGTTCGTGCTACTCGCGTGCCTTTGTTTCTCTGTAATGGCGGTGTGTGTTCGTAAAATCAGTACTCAGCTCCCTTTGGCAGAGCTGGGATTTTTCCGTTCTATTATTCCAACTATCATTGTTGCGGCCATGATAATGCAGTCACGCGGGGCCTTCTTCCCTGCGCCGCGCAAACCGCTTTTAATACGCGGCGTATTGGGGACAGGCGGCCTGTTGTGCTTTTTTCACGCGACACAACATTTGCCTTTATCCGTGTCCGGGATTTTGGTGTGGTGCACGCCGGTTGTGACCTATGTGGTCGCCCGCGTATTTTTGAAAGAACGTCTGGGCCTGGCGACCTTACTTTGGCTGGGTGTTGCCCTGTTCGGGCTGACCATTATTTTTACGCCAGTGTGGCTGAGTGAATTCAGTGGTGACGTCGCTGTTCACCGGTACAATCTGGCCGATTTTGGAATTGGATTGCTGGGAACCTTGTGCGCTGGCGCGGTATTTGTTGCTATTCGGTCGGCGGCGTCCAACCACAACAATAACAGTATCGTGCTCTCGTTTTCGGTAACCGCATCGCTCATTACTGGCGTTTGGATGGGGTTTTCTTACCAGCAGCCGACAGCCAATGAATGGGGAATCTTGTTGTTGATGGGGATCGCGGGAACCCTGGCCCAACTGGCACTCACCGAAGCTTACCGCAACGCACCGGCGGCACTGGTGAGCTCAATGAGCCTGATGCAGGCGCCGATTACCATTATTTGGGGCGTATTTCTCTTTGCTGAACAACTTTCCGGCTACCACTTACTGGGCATATTAGTGATGGGCGGCGGAGTTATCTTTGCGAGTATCGCCCATAGTCGCGGTTAGCAGCGACTACAATACCCCATACTTCAACTGTTTCGGAGTGCAGCCGTGATTGTCGCCATAATCTGTCCTGCTTTGCGTATCGGCCGATACCTGCTCCTTTTGGGGGTAATCTCATGGTTGCCCGCTAACGCCAATGACCATGAATTGGGCCGCCTTTATAAGACCCAGGAACACAAATCTGTGCAAGTGGGCGGAGAAGGTGTGGTGATCAAAATTCTTGACGATGATAATCTTGGCAGCAGACACCAGAGATTTATTGTGCGGTTGAAGAGCGGGCAGACGCTTCTGATTGCGCATAATATTGATCTGGCTCCTAGGATCACCGAGTTATCTGAAGGTGATGAGGTAGAGTTTTACGGTGAGTATGAGTGGAATATCAAGGGCGGAGTTATTCACTGGACTCATCGGGACCCTCGGGGAGCACATGTGGCTGGCTGGATTCGCCACGGGGGCATGACTTACCAGTGACCCGAACTATTTATTGCACTTCACTTGAAAACTCTAGTCCAACTATTAACCCGGCGGCTTTGTGCGAAAACCCTGGCTTTTTAGGGCTCGTATGAACTTTCAGTTCATGGCGGTGCGTCCCTGCACCGCCTATCAACCCGGCATAAACTGCCGCCGGGTTAATAGTATTAGCTTTATTTACAGCAACTGCTCCTCTCAATATTCCTCATCAATATCCAGCCAACTGGCTGTGTCATACCGTAAGCAAATGCTTGCCAAATAACCCCATAATTTTTTAATTTGCGCTGTAACGCGTTATGCACAATGCGACTAAATATGGTAATTTTCGTCGGCGTTTGGATCGCTCCAAACGTGGTACGACACTTAAAGGAAAAGATTCAGCTCAGGGAAGCGAAAGTTAAGATAATCTCGGTCCGCTTTAAACGTTGCTGTAGACGTTGTTATCGATATTGTTTATACGGTTGCAGTTTTCCAAGCATACGTATAAATATGCATTAATTTGCATAACCGAAGATTCGTAGATTGTTAAGGCTCCTTGTTTGCTGTTAAACCAATATTCAAGGAGCATGAGCATGGCGCTTTCACCACGTCATATTGACGATATCGGCGGTTATATCTACTTTTCCCCGCTCACCCGCGGCGCATCAGGTAAACCCGTAAAAATTCATACCAACCTGTTTGTTGATTTGTTTTGTGCAATAAATCCAAACACCAACGAAGGCCAAACCATAATCCGAGATATCGAGAGTCTGCGCGCGAAAATGGCGACCGATAGCCTGCCTAAGCCCGCGATGGGGCCATTGGACTGCCCCCGGGACTCTGCGCGACACCGTGAACAACTAAACCGGGCTCGCAAACTGCAACGCGCGATGATGGAAGACCAGCACATGCGGCGCGAACGTGTGCTTACCACCCGCAATGCGCGGATTTATTACCATATTAATCAGCAGCCTGGAGACAGGGTGCCGACGGTGTATATTTCGGAGGTGCAGGTGGTTGGTACATCGGATCACGAGGGAGGGCTATATGATAACCAAGGCGTGGGTCGTCGTAGTCGCTTCGAAAAATCCAGAGCTGTTGATATGAAAAATCGACACGTTTTTTTGACAGGATCCAGTAAAACGCCACGCGATGCCTTTGACGAAGCGACCTACAATACGAATCTCACTAATCCTGCAGTCTTTTTATATACCTCGAAATGTGGCTAATCAGTTTCGCATTGCCAAGGATAGCCGGCTTGGTAAAGAGGCTATCGCGCTGTCTAAAGAATTAGCTCGTTTATTAAGCGAGAATAAAAATAATAGGGTCGTATGGTATGTCGAAGGTAATGGCGCCGGTCTTTTACAACACGCGCTAAATTCGGTTTCAGCTTCACTCGAAAATCAGTCTTTTAAGTTTATTAATGCCAGGGGTAGGCTCGGGGATCTGTTACGAAAACTTAATAGCAAGAATGCAAAAATGGACGGTGAATTCATAGGGTACAACAGTGATAAAGGCGCCCTGCTTACCCTAACAATACACAAAACAGATATCTTGGAGCAGCTGGATAAACTACCGGTACCCTTTGGTTACGAGCGGATAACACGCAGGTATCTTAAAGAGCAGATTTCCGCGCTAGGAAGAACTGGAAACGCTTCGAGAGCGGCCGATCAGCCCAATATGTTGAGAGGAGCAGGTAAAACCATGGTAGAAGTGCTCATGCAAGTACATGGAGGTTGTTGATGGAACTACCTGAAGGTTTTGTTGGCCCCGTTTTTAGTGGAGGAGATTTCGTCACTTTTAGGTTTGACGATGCTGATCTAAGTTTTAGAGTATTAGCTTTACCCACGGAGGTAGGCAGAGCTAATAGAGTGTCTGTGAAAACTGATTTTACAGCTTTCGACCGAAATGAGTGGCGAGAGCGGGGTGAGATCGGACATCTTTCAAAATCACTCGTTGCACAAAGTTGGCAGGTTTATCACGAAGAGACTCACTTGAATACCGCCGATATGTTCTTTTCGGTAGAGGTGGTTCGTAATATCGAATCAGAAGTGAAGTCACTATTTAGTGTTGATTTTAATCAATTTTATAGTGTTACGTTGAGCGAAATATCCGAGTTGTACAGTGAGGATGTCTCATCAGATATTAGTTACTATCCAACGCTCGAAAATAACTTCCTTTTTCAAAAGATTGATGGATATAAAATTGGTGGAATTAGGGCAGAATTAATGGTGATAAAAGGTCAAAAACACCCCTCCACATGCGCATTTTTTTCATTAGGTCGAACTTACACTTTGGAAATAGAACTTTCGCTCTACCCATGGAAATACGAAGACATCGCCCAACAATACACCGATGAATTTCTGTTGAAATTTAAAGAGCAGCTTTTCGACGACTTCTTAGAGAATTTGACAATCGAATACTCAGCAGAAGCCAAAGCGATTATTGAGCAACTTGAAAAACCGTAGCTAGCTGATTCCAGCTAACAATTTTTCCGATAAAAATGCGTACCTCCCGCATCGGGGAGGTACGTTTGATTGGCTTTGTTTACGAGAGATCAGAGAGGTTGGCACCAAAGTTTATATGAAACGCTGTCCCTTCCAGCAGGACTGCTGGGACAGACTTGATTCCCGCTTCCTCCGCCTCTTTTATACGCGATTTGGAATCGCCTAAATGTACAATCTCCACATCGTAGCGTGTGGCATCAATGGCTTCGGCCAGTTTATCCTCAGCGGCGATACAGACCGGACAACCGGCATGGTAAAAAACGGCTTTTAATTTCATCATTGTTCTCCATAATTGTGGTTTGGAAGTCGCGTGCACAAGAGAACAATAGCGCTTTAGGCCCGGGCAGAATAGTCGGCACAAAACGGTGACCTAGGCACTTTTTGGTGTAAATTTATGAAAAATAACGAGAAAAAACAATCGGCTCGCACACCAACGGTTTACCGCAAGCTAGAGGATGTAGTGGGTTGTAAATGGTCAGTATCAGTTTTAGTTGCTGTCCGCCAAGGGGTGAATCGACCTGGTTTGTTAGAGCAAACTATCGAAGGCATTTCCAAAAAAGTACTCTCTGAGCGGCTTCGCAAACTAACGGCTTATGGACTACTCCGCAAGCAGGTTTACCCTGAGGTTCCCCCGCGAACCGAATACACCATGACGAAATCCGGCGAAAAACTGGCGCTAATTGTGGAGCAAATTCAATTGTTGGATGAACAACTTAGCGAATCCAAAACCAGCGAAAATAAAATAGGGTCCTAATGAGAAAACAGATTTTACTGTTAACAGCATTATTTACTTGCTTTTTTACGCTGCCGGGTTGCGATCTTAAAAGTGAAATACAGGCGGCGAGTACTGTTGCCGACAAAGATCGAGTTTGGGTGTTTGCGCAGTTTAATGTCGTCGAAGACGATAACGGAATGGACACCTATTACTATTACGGTAGCGTATCGCGTACTCTGTACGAGGCGATAGCATCCAATAGTTTGCAGCAGGGGTTTATCTTATTGAAACATGTGAAATATTGGGATGACGATATTATTCACAAGTTTGCAGACGCCGAAAGCACCGGTGAACTGGTTTTTCGTATCGAGCATATTGTAAAAATTGAGCGGATCAACTCTGAGCCGATTGCAGGTTTAGGTATGGAGCAATACGATACTGCAGAAGAAAGCAAAGCAATAAATTCCACCACGGCGGAAGACTTGCCCAAAGGGCGTACAGGCGCAGAACAATAGGTAAGTGGCGGAATTTACATTAGTGCTAAACAGTAGATTAGTAGGTGCTATATGGAATAGGGTGTAATCCAATACAAAAAATATTCGGCACGCAGCTTTCTATCCTAGTGGTAATTTATGAACTATGTCTTATTTTTTAAGCGGCACTTGTACTAAAGTGCTTCGCAGCAAGCTGAGCGAAAAAGATAATCAATAAAACACGCCACTTGCCGTCTGTTGAAGTTATTTTTTAGGTCGAGAAGGCAGTATTCCCGCCGTGTTTTTGGTTGGGAATAAGCAAGAGATGCCGAAATTTTCGGTAATCGCAAAAGTAATATCGACCTATAAAATTCACCCTTCAGGAGGCGATATGTTATCTCGTCATTTCCCCTTTTATCGTGTTAAAACTCTTTTCTTTACGCTTACGCTGACTGGTACTGCGGTGCTTAGCAACGCGCAGGAACTCATCTGGTCTGATGAATTTAATCAGGGCAGCCTCAACTCGCAAACCTGGAATATTGAAACCGGTACCGGTATAAACGGCAACTGGGGTACAGGCCAGTTGGACCGGGCAACTGATCGCCCGGAAAATATTCATTTTTTAAATAACGTTGCGGGTGCAGATGGTGGCGTGCTTGCCATTACCACCCGCAACGAATTCTATATCGACCGCGACTACACCAGCGGCCGCATTAACACTCAAGGCAAGGTCGCGTTTGGCCCTGGTACAAAATTGTCGGCACGTGTATGGCCCCGCGACGTGCGCTATCAGGGCCAGGGCTTTGCGTTTTGGTTAATGCCCAACGAAATCCCACCGGGCTTCGATTATTTGATGTGGCCACAGGGTGGCGAGATCGACATTATGGAGTATGTTGGTTCGATCCCGTTTCATAATCTCGGCACTGTTCACTACGCGTGGTTCTGGGAAGATAATCTCTATCAGGACTGGAATCACGGCCACCAGGGCGGTTACTACAGTTTTAAGGATCAACAGGTACCAGACGAGCCAGAATGGCTGAGTATCGATCTTGGCCAGAGCTATAGCGTCAACCAGGTGCAATTGCATTGGGAGGGCGCGTTCGGAAAGTCCTATTTGATTCAAATGTCGAACGACGGCGCCAACTGGCAAACCATTTATGACACGACATCGGGTGATGGCGGCCTGGACGTTATAAACGCGGCAGGCAGTGGTCGCTATATTCGCATGTATGGCACCGAGCGCGGCACGGATTGGAGCTATTCCCTGTTTGAAATGGAGGTCTATGCTAATGGTGTCAACGTGGCTCTCGGCAAGCCGACCACAGCTTCCAGCCTGCAGGCGAGCGATCTGTCGGCCGGGCTGGCGGTGGACGGCGAATACAGCACGCGCTGGAGCAGTGCGTTGCGCAACCCTGGCTATGGCAACTACCCGCCCCTGGCTGGCGACCCCAACGCAGGCAGCACCGGGTTTCACACCTACAGCCTTAGCTGGTATTCGGACCGGCTGGAGTGGGATATCGACGGTAATGTATATCATGTTCATTACCTGAACGACGGTGGCGCATTTGCTGTAGATGGTAACGGCGAGTCTGCGACACGGGTGATTGATGGGCGCCGGGTGCACGTTTCTGAATACTCCCATTACTTCGCGGAATGGTTTCCGTTCGAACACGAGTTTTACATTATTCTAAGCGCCGGCGTCGGCGGACCCTCTGGTTACACCTACGGTGGTGGGATTGTACCGGAAGCACAATTCCCGGTATCGACACTTGTTGATTGGGTGCGGGTTTACAATCTACCGGGTTATGACAACCCAGGCCCTACTCCTCCGCTCACGCCTGAGCCGGGTGGCAACCTTGCTGCAGGCAAACCCGCGGTGAGTTCATCTGCGGAAAATCCCGATTTAACGGCAGCCCGCGCGTTCGACAGTGATCCGGGAACCCGGTGGGCAAGCACGGCCAGCGACGATGAGTGGATCTACGTGGATCTGGGCCGCGTTTATGATATTGAGCGCGTCGAATTGAACTGGGAAACCGCTTTCGGCCAAGCATATCGTATTGAAGTTTCTGATGATGCCAGCGTGTGGTCGACGGTGTACAGCACAAGCGCAAGCGATGGCGGCATCGACAGTATCAGTCTGAGCACCAGCGGTCGCTATGTTCGCTTATACGGCCAGGCACGGGCCACCGGCTGGGGTTACTCGTTGTGGGAATTTGAGGTCTACGGTTCGGCTGGCAACGGCGGCAATAACACTACCGACTATGCACTTAACCAACCGGTGACAGTGTCGAGTGCCGAAGGTGACTACTGGTTTGGCCGTTATGCGGTAGATGGCGACCCTAACACCCGTTGGGCGAGCGACTTCAGCGATGATCAATGGATATATGTGGATCTTGGCAGCGCGAAATCCCTGTCTAAAGTGGTACTTAATTGGGAAGCCGCCTACGCGACTGAATATCAGCTTCAAATCAGCGACAACGCAACCACCTGGACAACCGTCGCCAATGTTAAGGGCATTGGCGGAGAAGAGGTGATTAACATTAATGGCTCTGGCCGCTATGTGCGAATGCTCGGTGTTGAACGAGCAACGGGGTATGGCTATTCAATTTGGAATTTTGAAGTTTACTAAGCAGTTCTCGCTAGCATTGTGAGAAAGGGCTGGCTGTTGCTGGCCCTTTTTTTATCAGCGAAGCCAGGGAAATAGCGCGATTGCTGGAAGAGTGCGCAGCTATTCAATAGGTAGGGTCGGCTTTTTAAACGCCGGTTTATATAGGGTAGGTTTCCCCGGGTTTTAATTGTGCTCTCAACTCTGACTCGCTAACAGGTCCTGTGATGGACTCTTTAATTACTTCGCCTGAATGCCAATAGTTTGATAGTGTGTAGTAAATATTACTTCCCATTTGTTCGGCGATATTTGAATACTCAACGTACTGCTTCCAGTAAGATGAGTCTATTTCATGCCACCAATCCCAGCCGATACCATCCATATCTTTGGAAATTCCGCGTAGATTACCTGCAGCGGAACGCATTGTGCTGGTTTTACCGCGCAATAGATTATCTTTGGCTTCGCGCGCATTTTGTTGCATTCCTTTGAAGTTAGGTATAACTCTTTCTCGCCATTGCTCAACCTGCATATTCGGAATAGCGCAGGAGGCGTTATTTTGCAATAGATCTTCAAACACAGAAAAGGCGTTAATTGCGACTTCCAGACCGCGAATATAGTAGTCGGCAAAAGCGTTCATATATGCATCGCTACCGAACAACCGGAGCAATAATTCTTCTCTTGTAACGGCGCTCATAATTTTGCATCTTCCCATTTGGTATGTTTTTTAGGGAGAGGAGAAATCGAATCTCGCGCGAGGAAAAGCTGTTCGTCTCCTCCCTCCAAGTAAAACTCTTTGTTGTTGTGCTGCAGATACTCCTGCCCTGCTGTTCTACCTTTCCATACTTTAAGGCCTTCACCTTCGGGAACGGTGTATTCGGTGAAATAACCATTGTCGTTCCATGAATCTTTGACGGCGTAATTGCTGCGCCATTCCGCTTTGCCTGCCGGAAGTGCGAGTGCCCAATATGAACCGGCCAGCGCTGCTTTCTCATCTACTATCCGATAGATTTTTGTGCCTGGCGAAAGTACCACAGGCTCAGCTGTTAAGAAATTTTTATAGTCGCCTGCAAATTTTCCGGGGTCGAATTCGAAATCCAAATCGGGAAATCCCTCCTCAACTAACTGGTTGTGATTCGCAGGAAGTGCTTTTAACCCTATATACTCCCTTGGCATTACGCCTTCTTTAGCACCCAAGGGTTTGCCGTCAGTCTGTAACGTGTAAGGGTCTCTTGTTGCACCATCCGTATGTTCGCGTTTATATACGGTCGCCGAGGTTGTTGGTTCGGGTCCGAGCGGAACTTCCCGGTTGCCGGGGATTTCGGCTGCGGTACTGACGTCTGCTACACCGGATTTAGTGCTCGGTGGTGTGGACGATGGTCAATTCTCCAGACTGAGGCTTCGCCGCTGAGCAATGCTTTAACTAGCATTTCTTGTGTTTGGGTTGGGTCTCGAAGAGTGGTGTTCTGCGGGTGCGAAATGTCTAAACCCGTATCGCGCAGCGCCTGTTCTAGTTGCTCCTGTCTAAGTACGCCGACGTACTTTTCAGCGTCTGTCCGTTTCTTTATCGCTATATTTTCGGCTCCCGACATGCTCCGCGCCTGTGTGCCCTGTGCCGAAAAAACCAGTGCTTTACCCTGGTCTACCGGGATAGGGGTGGCGTCTATCAAGTTGGGTAATTTGAAAAACCGGATTAGCCCGTGGCTGAACAAAGACGCTGCTCTGGCGAGCACAGATTGGTGCGGATTTGAGGTTTCCAGTCCGTTTAAGAGCCTGCGCCATTGGTGATCAGCGAGACCCAAGCCGGCGATGAACTGCAGGGCCAGTTCGTGGTTACGGATTACGCATGCCACTAGGCTGTGATTGCTCGGCTGGTTGTGCCCAATTATAAGTTCGTACGCCTGACCAAAGGCGTCGTAAACGATTGGGTTGTTGTGGTCCATTCAACAAATTCCATTACTTTAATTCTGAGGCAAAATTTCGCCCGTTTGGTGAAGATGGTTAGGGCATGCCTGTGCACGCGCACAGAGATTTATGTTACTTCTCTATAAAGTATAAAGGTGTGGCGCTTTTCGCAAAGCTTGCTTAGCTTAACTCCCATTAGCTTGGCAATGCGTACCGACAAGCGAACGGGTGGTGTAGCTAAGCACCGGCATTGTTCGAAGTGGGAGTGATTCACTAAGTGGGCTTGCCGGGCTAATGTGACTATAAGAAGTAACAAGGGCAAGAAGTAAAAAGGGCAGAAAATCCGCCCCATAGATATTGTTGTTTGGATTTCTCCATTGCCTCTAGCGTTAACAGACTCTCGACCTATAGCTCGACGTAGAGAAAGTCGTAGCCCAGCCAGATAAACAGGCTGCATAGCACCAGGGTAACCAGCATCGCCGGGGTCCCTTTTTTGAACCAGATGCCGGGAGTGATGGCCAGTTCCGGGTTGCCGGTTTCGCGGGCGAGGCGCTCGGAAATGGTGACAATATAGACGTTGGCGGTGGAGCCGATATGCGAGCCATTGCCCCCCATGCCGACACCCATTGCCAGCGCCCACCACATGACACTGACGTTGACACCGTCGTGCTGCAAGCCCACCAGAACCGGGATCATCGCTGCGGTAAATGGAATATTGTCGATTAATGCAGAGAGTATGGCCGCGACCCATAGCAGCAGCAGCGCCGCGGCGAGTGGGTGCTCTACAATGACCGGGCGAAAGGCTTCACCTACCAATTCCAACAGGCCGGAATGCTCTACTCCGCCGATGAGAATAAACAGCGAAATGAAAAACATCAGCAATGGTGTTTCCACCTGTGCAGTCACATGTTCCAACTCGACTTTGCGCGACATAAATACCAGCATGGTCAGGCAGAGGGCGGCAACCATCCAGGGCTCCCAACCGAGTTGGTGGTGATAGACAAACAGCACCACCATAATTCCCATGATTACCAGCGCCTTTTGCCACAGACGGCGATTTTTGTATGCGACGACGTGATCGAAAGTGTGCTCGACCCGGGCTTCCAGATTTTTCTTAAACAAAAATTTAAGCGCTATCAAAATGCCCAGCCAGGCGATGAGGACCGGTGGGCCCATGTGGATAAAAAACGTATTGAAATCGATACCTGCGGCGGAACCGATCATCAAATTAGGTGGATCGCCAACCAGGGTCGCCACACCTCCGGTGTCTGATAATAGGGCCGCTGCCAGCAGATAGGGTATGGGCGATACGCCCATGGAGCGACAGATTAAGATAATCAACGGGCCGAAAATAATCACGGTGGTGACGTTATCCAGCAGCAGCGAGATCACTGTGACCGCGGTGCCCAGCAATACCAGCAAGCGAAACTGCGAGCCGCCGCTGAGCCGTGCGAGCATTTGCGCCAGGTGTTCAAACCCGCCAGTACTGATCATGATCGAGACAATAATCATCATAATCGCAAGCAGAAACACCACGTTCCAATCGATAGCTTCCAGCGCCAGCTCCGGCGTGTAAAACCCGTAGTACTGCCCAAGAAGAATAATCGCGCCTGCACCAGCCATGGCGAATTTGGCACGTTCCACTCCGTGAAAGTGTTCCGTGAAAATACCGATAAATGTAATACAGAGGATCGCGCCCGCGTAGATCATCGGGCTGGTGAGTTCTTCGAGCATGAAATATCTCCGACAACTGTGTTAAAGCGACCTAATCAAGCGGCTGGCTACTCTGCGGTCTGGCCCACAAGCGTAGCCAGTGGCGTCGTTTTCAGCGAGTGCAGCTTGATTATAAGGTTAAGTAATACACTACCTGCGCTCTATAAACAGAGAAATCTAAAAAAAACCTGCCCAGCATCAAGTGATGTGCATTAACAGCAAGTTGGACGCTAACGCTGGAGACACATCAGAATGCTTTTTATCACTCAATGATCTTTAAACCGCAGACCACCGATTGCTAGGTTGATGTAGTTGTGCCGCGTAATTGGGCCTCGGAGAGTGGGGATTGTTTGCTCAAGTGGGTCTGGCCCCAGCGCACCAGTTCCGCCATCACCGGGCGCAACGTCTGGCCGAATTCTGTCAGTTCGTATTTGTACCGGGGAGGCTTTGCCTGGTATTGGTTGCGCTGGATAAGGCCGAGCCCTTCTAACCGTTTAAGTCGGTCGGTGAGGATGTTGGTGGAAATTTTTTCAGGCGAGGTGAGAAAGTCGTTGAACACCGATTTTTGAAAGAACATCAGGTCGCGCAGAATGACCAGCGACCACCGGTCCCCCACAATGTCCAGCGCGCACGCCAGGGGACAGGGGGAGCGGAAAAAATCGTCTTCAGTCAGGTTTGGCAGTTCAGTCATAACCAAAATCCTAACATAAAATAGTAACTTGCATAATAAAAGTAACTAGCCTAGCATACGCTTGCAATTTGCAAGTGAGTTTGTTTTCGCTGTTGTACCACTTTAATGGCTTTCTAAAAGGAGCACCACAATGTACCGGATTCGAGGATTTAATTTCGCAGCCAACACCGCCAAAACTGCTTATGTGGCACAAGCGTTGGGCGTGGATTATGACTATGTAGAAATGATCGCAGCCAAAGGCGAACTGAAAACGCCCGAGCATTTCAAACGCCACCCGCTGGGTAAGGTACCGACGCTCGAGCACGACGATAAAGCGATTTTTGAATCCAACACTATCTGCAAATATATGGCGCAGGTGGAGGGCAGCGAATTGCTACCCACCTCGGCTTATGAAGGTGCGCTGGTGGATCAGTGGTTAAATTTTTTCACCAACCATCTGGGCCGCTGGTTCACTGTGTGTTTTTTCGAAAAGCACATTCGTGCACTGGTGGGCGGCGGCGATCCGAACGAAGCCAACCTGGAAGAAGCAAATGGCTTTATTCTGCAAATGCTGCCCGCCATCGAGAAACATTTGCAGGCGCAGCCCTATTTTGCCGGACAAAACCTGAGTGTTGCGGACTATGTGGCGTTTGCGTATTTTGAGGCGGGCGAACAGAGTGATATCAGTTTTGCCGACTACCCGGCAGTGGAGAGTTGGTACCGCGGAATGCAATCACGAGAAGAGATTGCGCTAGCGAAGAAAAAAATGGGTATTACCGGAGCTTAATACCTTTCCAAGAAGCCGCGCCGGAGTGATCTCCGGGCGGTTCTACCCTGTTACCCGCCCCTACTTTATAAGCAGCTAATCGCTTGTTTATCCGTGCTCGCCAAACGCTTATTTTGCGCCCATTGCAGCTTCTGCTTCCAGTCGATAAGGGCCTTTAGGCAAATCAGCTGCTACAGTCCGGGTGGTGGCCTGGCGGGACAGCTCATAGGTGTTGTCTTGCAAAGAGTTAGCAATTTGGCTCACCACCGCAGAGAGTATCGCTCCGGCAATGCCGCCGCCCTGTTGGTTGGAGTTGGAGTTGGAGTCGGAACCGCTGACTCTGGCTTTCCAAATTTCCGTGCCTGTTGCTGTATCCACCATGGTTAGTGTGGCGCGTACGACGGTCACAGAAGAAACCAGCTGAAATTTTTGTCCCCAGTCGTCAATAGATACGTACAGTACGGCATCGGCGCCGATGTGCTGTTGAATTTTATCCAATGCGATACCGTTCATTTCTGCGGGCGTCGGCAAGCCATTTTCTTTCAGGAAATTATCAATGACGGCCACCGGGAACACATAGTAGCCCTTCTCCGCTAACGGTCGGCTCAGGGTGCTCATAAAGGTGTAGCTGGCGTTGACGTCGACTGAGTTATTCATCGGCGGAATCACCAGAATCGAGCGGGGTGCGTAGGTATATATTAGAGAATTCTCTTTTTGCGGGGCGGTGTCACAACCGCTCAGCAGCAAGGTGGCTGCAAGGCAGATTAAAACGATGACTTTGTTCATTGCGCGGCCCTCTCCTCTCGCATCTGCTTCGCGCGCTCCAGCATGCCGTCGATAAACACGGTCGATTCCGGAAAGCGGGCTTTTTCCTCCATTAGCATTTGTTCGGCTGCAGACTGATTACCCACCATGGCGTACATCATGCCGAGTTGGGCATAGACGCCTGGAGCAACGGCTTTGCCTTCGGTTTGCGCCCGGTCGATGACCTTGCTAAGCCTTTCAATCTGCTCGGCAGGCGTTGCATTACCCGGCTTTTTGTAGGAGAGGTAAATGAGGTCTTCGTAATCGCCCCAGTAGTAAAGCTGGCCCGGACCGCGAGTTGCGGTGCAGGCCGAAAGTGCGGCCAACAACAGGCCGCTGATAAAGAGCTTTTGCATAATCCGTTAGTCTTTGACGCTAGAAAAATGTGCGTGACTGTTGATTGATGGCGAGTAACTGCAACGCTTTGCTGTCGAGGTCTTTGACCATATTGTTGACCGCTTCGGTAATCGCCAGATTGAGCACCTTGCCATTTAAGGTGGAATCGTAACCGGCGTTGCTGCCGAAGCCGAGTACTTCGCGCTCGCTCAATGAGTATTCGCCAGCGCCCTGTACGGAGTAAACAATTTCCGAGGACACAACATCAACAACATTCAGCATGACCTTGGCGTAGGCGATTTGTGTTTTACCCGCGCCAAACACGCCGAAAAATTGCTGGTCGCCAACGGATTTACGACCAAATTCAGTGACTGCGCCGGTTACCGCATAGCGCGCGCCCTTCAGAGCTTGCTGGTTGCCGCGCGTGCTGGCTTCGAACTGCAGCTCGTCCAGGTTTTCACGGTCGACGAGTTTAAAGCGGTTGGTTTGCTGCAGGTGCGTCAGCAAAATGGTTTTGGCCTGGCTGCTGAGCTGATCTTTGCCGCTGGAAAACAGGCCACGCATATAGTCGGAGCGGTTTTCAAATTTGGCGACAGTCAGGGTGGTTTTTTCGCCGTTGTAAACCGTGCCGTAGCTTTGAACTTTGGCTGTTTCCAACGTTTTGTGGGATTCAGTGGTGCTGCAGCCAGCGGCGCTTAACAACACGCCGATCAAGAGCAGGCGCAGGGTTGTGGCTGAAGTCATGGTGGTGCTCCTTAATTGTCGATTTCGCAGACCACGCACTCTAGCAAGCCGAACCTGAACCACGGGTAACGGTTTGTTAACGGGTTACGCCGTATTTTGGCGCATTGAATGGAGAACAAGCGAGCAGATGCCCGGCGTGGCCGGGCGGATGATATGTTTATTCGACGGCTGTTGCCAACTTCGCGAGGTAGTGAATATTCACCAGTTGATTCAGTTCAGGTAAGCACGAACCGCAGTTTGTGCCACAACGTAATTTTTCCCCCAGCGCTGCGCTGCTGTGTGCGCCCTCGGCAATCGCCTTTACGATCGCCTTTTCGCCGACCTGATAGCAGGAGCACACGATTCGCCCTTCGTCTTCGACATCACTGCCGCCGTGTCCGGCCAGCACGGCAAAGCGCTGGTTGAGGTCGCAGGGCTGACCCAGTTGATCGTCCAGCCAACGGTGCTCGGCGACGTCTTTACCGTCGCGTGAGACATGGAGTGCTACCACCAGCGCACCGTTCACAAATCCGGCGCCGGTGTAAAACGCGCGTGCAGAATCGCGGATTTCCACCCAGTCGTTTACTTGCGGGTAGGCGCTGCGCAGCCACTTCGCCCAGTCGCACTCGGCATTGTGGGCGAGGCGGTACTTAAAGCCTGTGGCCAGCAATATTTTGCACCAGTAATCGCTGGCCGGGGCGAGATCCTGGGTGGTGTGCAAATAACCTTGCCAGACGGGTTTGTAGGCGCTCACTTTGACGGGAGAATGTTTGAATTCAGGTTGCCCGCAAATAGGATCGGTAATCGCATTGACCAGGGCGTCGGCTCGGCTACTACTGGCAAAGCGGTCGTTCCAGTGGATGGGCACAAACACTTCGCCGCGACGCTGGCCGTCGTTCAGCTTTATCCGGCCCAGGTAGCGGGCACCGAGGTTTTCGAGCACCGCCAGTTCGCCCTCGCTCAGGCCAAGTTGTTTGGCATCCGCCGGATGGATATCCACACCCGGCTCATCCATATGGCTCATTAAATGCGGTGCGTTGCCGGTGCGGCTCATGGTGTGCCACTGATCGCGAATACGACCGGTGTTCATGATCATTTGGCCGTTATTGGGCGGCTTTTTGGGGAAGCGCGCGGTAACTGAAATCAGCCGTGCCCGTTTACTCGGTGTGAAAAACCGGCCGTCGCTGAACATCCGCTTGGTGCCGTTGGGCGCGGCGGCATTGACAGGCCACTGGACAGGGGCAAGCTGGTTGTAATCTGCTTTGCTGATGGTGGCGAAAGCCGAGATGTCGAAATCGCGCTCGCCATTGTTTTCAAAGGCCGACAAAGCTGAGTGCTCGCGGAAAATATCCACCGGGTGCTGGTAGTCAAAACCCTGCTCAAAGCCCAGTTTACGTGCGAAGCGGCAGAGAATATCCCAGTCGTTAAGCGCTTCACCGGGCGCAGGTACCAGCCCCTTTTGCAGCGAGATGCATCGCTCAGAGTTGGTAACTGTGCCGTGTTTTTCGCTCCATGTGGTCGCGGGTAGCAACACATTGGCGAGTTTGGCGGTGTCGGTGTTGGCAATACATTCGTTCACCACCACCAGTTCGCAGCGCTCGAGCGCCTCGCGCACAAAATTCGCGTCCGGCATGCTTACCACCGGATTGGTCGCCATTATCCATACGGCTTTAATTTCGCCGCGGTGGATGGCTTCGAACATGTCGACCGCTTTTAAGCCTTCGTGCTGCGCCATATTGGGCGCATGCCAAAAGCGCGCGACCTTGTCTATATGGGCGGGGTTATCGAAACCCATGTGTGCCGCGAGCTGGTTGGCGAGCCCGCCGACTTCGCGGCCACCCATGGCGTTGGGCTGACCGGTGATGGAAAAGGGGGTAGCGCCGGGTTTGCCAATTTTACCGCTGGCCAGGTGGCAGTTGATAATACTGCTACCCTTATCGACCCCGGAAGACGACTGGTTTATGCCCTGCGAGAACACCGTAACCGCCTTTGGTGTAGCGCAGAAAAGCTGATAAAACCGCTCGAGATCGGCAGCGGGGACATCGCAAATAGTAGCCGCCTGGGCCACGCTGGGAACCTGAGCACGGGCGGTTGCGAGTGCCGCGTCCAAGCCCTCGCAGCTGCTGTTGATAAAGTCCTGATCCAAGCCGTCGTGGTCCGCCAAATAGCTGAGCAGGCCATTAAACAGAAAGGCATCAGCGCCGGGGCGCAGAGCTAAATGCAAATCGGCAATATCGCAGGTGGCAGTGCGGCGCGGGTCGATAACCACCACTTTCATTTTGGGTCGTTCGGCCTTGGCTTTAACAATGCGCTGGAACACCACCGGGTGGGCATAGGCGGTGTTGGAACCGACCAGCACCAGCAGGTCGGTTGTTTCCAGATCTTCGTAACAGCCCGGTACTGTGTCGTAGCCAAAGGCTTTTTTATGGGCGACAGTCGCGGCCGCCATACACAGGCGTGAATTTGTATCCACATTGGCAGTGCCAATAAAGCCTTTCATCAGCTTGTTGGCGACATAATAATCTTCGGTAAGCAACTGGCCGGAGAGGTAAAACGCCACCGCGTTAGGGCCGTGTTCATCGATGATGCGGCGGAAGCCGTTCGCGGTGTGCTCGAGTGCGGCGTCCCAAGTGGAGCGTACACCGTTAACCATCGGGTGCAGCAGGCGATCTGGCGACTGACTGGTTTGGTGCAGTGCCGTACCCTTAACACAGAGCCGGCCCAGGTTTGCCGGGTGGTTGCGATCACCGCTCACAGCAATCACCGTGCTGTGACTCACTTGCGCGTTTACACCGCAGCCTACACCGCAGTAACAACAGGTGGTTTTATGCTGGCTGGCGGCAGGCTGCACCGCGATTAAGGAGTCGTCTGTCATGGGATTGCCGCCGCCTGAGGGAGTTGCACGGGAGTAGATTCGGTTAAAAAGCTTTTGCCGAGAGTGAGTGTGGACACCTGCACAGGTAGTGTTTGCGCAGCGGATAGCCATTCAAAATAGGTATTGCCGTCGCGGGTGTCACCGAATAAGACCACGCCTACCAGCGTATTCTCGTGCAACAGAAGTTTACGATACACCTGATGGCGGCAGTCGTGTAGGACTATCTCGCGATGTTCCGGCCGTGTGATGTACTCCCCGGCGGAATAAAGCTGCACCCCGGACACCTTGAGTTTGGTGGCGACCTGGGGATTGCGAAACGGTGTGAGGCGGTTACCGCAGAGGCGATCTGCGAGGGTGACGCACTGATGCCAAATAGGCTCTACCAGACCAAAAGTCTCGCCCTCGAACTCACAGCATTCGCCCAGCGCACTGATGTTTGCCGCAGAGGTTTGCATGAGGGCGTCGACCTGGACGCCGCGGCCGCAGGCAATATCACTGTCCTGCCCCAGCTCACGGTTGGGGGTAATGCCGGTGGCGATAATTGCCAGATCGCAGTCCAGTTCGCGGCCGTCATTGAGAACGACTTTATTGACCGCGCCTGTATGGTCACCCTCGAAGCTGGCGACCTCGGCACTCAGCGCGAAAGCAACACCCTTGGCGGCCATCACCGACTGCAGCATAGCACCAGCGGTCGCGTCCAGCTGGCGGTTTAAGGGCCAGCCACTGCGGTGTACCACGGTGACGGCGACGCCTTTTAGGGCCAGCCCATACGCCGCTTCCAGGCCTAACAGCCCGCCGCCAATCACCACGGCGTTGGCGGCATTGCGCGCGGCTGAAGTGATGGTATCGACATCCACCAAGGTGCGGAAGCTGAAGATATTTTCGAGGGTCTGGTTTTTGGCCGGAATCGCGGCCGGGCGCGAGCCGGTGGCGATAACCAGCTGGTCGAACGCCAGTCGCTGGCCATCGTCCAGGGTAATAATCTGCTTATCTTTGTCGATCTGAGTACCGCGCTTGCCTGCGATAAACCTGATTCCCTGCGCCGCAAACCAAGCGGGGCTTTTATGAATAATGGTGGCGCGCTCGGTTTCGCCTGCCAGCACAGGTGACAGCATGATGCGGTTGTAACTGCCTTCGGGTTCATCGCCAATTACGGTGATACGAAACTGGCCACAGCCGCGCTTGAGTAGCTCGTCGAGGAGCCGCCCGGTCGCCATACCATTGCCAACAATAACCAGCTCAAGTCGAGTGTCTTGTCGTTGTGAATGTCGTTGTGAATTTTCCATCTATGCGTATTCTTGGTGCTCTAAATGGTAGTCAAGTACCAAATTTTGGCTCACTCATGCGGGTTTTGTGAAATAAAATGCACCACAAACTTAAACAAATGCATTATATCTGTGCATATTTCTTATGAATCTGCGTTTTTTCAAAGGTTTACAGCTTGTGAGCAAGATTTAAACCATGGTTTGGGAGTGTAAATATCTTTGGCGTAACGAAAATTTTAGTGGCGCTTTATAACTGATCCAAATCAGGGCGCGTGATTGCGTTGAGCGTGAGGCTGCGCCGTAGCGCCGATATGTGAGCGTCGACAATCTACACATCGGCAATGTACTCATCGACAGTGATCACACACACTGCCGATTTCCTTAACGTGCACTGGCGAGAAATGACGCGATAAAGGGGTTGGCCGATTCTGCCTCCTGGCGCACACCCAGGTGAATATGCTTGTGCACACCCTGTTGCCCCAGGCGCACGGTGGTAATCGCCAGCTCGCCGCGCATTTGCTCCACCAGCCACAGGGGAAGGCAAGCCACACCGCGGCGGGCGGCTACCAGCTGAAGCATCATTTCGGTGGCTTCTATGACTTTGTGTTTGCGGGGCTGGCACTGGCCGGGGAGCAGAAATTCCGTATAGATGTCGAGCCGTGACGGCTCTACCGGGTAGGTATAGAGCACCTTGTCGGAGAGCGCGTGCGGCGCTATCCATTCTTCGTTGGCCAGGGAATCGTGGCGGCTGACAACGAGCACTTGCTCATAGGCGAAGCAAGGGTGGAATTCAACACCGCTGCGGGCAAGCGGGTCGGGGGTGACCAGGATGTCGATATCGTAATTGAAGAGCGCCGCCATCCCCCCGAACTGAAATTGCTGTTTTACGTCCACGTCGACGCCTGGCCATTGCGCCAGAAACGGCTCGACAATAGTCAACAGCCACCGATAGCACGGGTGGCATTCCATACCGATCCGCAAGCTGCCGCGGTTGCCCTGGGCGAAGTCCGCCATGGCGTCGTCCAGGCGCTCCAGCTGGGGTAATAACCGTTGCGCTTCGAGCAATAAGTGGCGGCCCGCTGTGGTTAACTGGAGCTGTCTCCCCTGTTTTATCCACAGACTTACACACAGTTGTTGCTCCAGTTTTTTAAGCGCGTGGCTGAGCGCAGATTGAGTGAGATGAAGCGATTGTGCCGCGCGCGTCAGTGAGCCCTGGGCATCGATTTCGCGCATGATGCGCAAATGCATTCGATCAATCATATGAATTGTATTCATGAAAAAATGAAATAATACCATTTTTATTCATTAATTAGCCTGCATAGACTGCCCGCCAACATTTACTGACCTTGGGAGGGCACGATTGTGGTTACTGTGCATAATTTGGGATACCCACGTATTGGCGCGGCGCGCGAATTGAAATTTGTACTGGAAAAATATTGGCGCGGGGACGCACACGAGCAGCAACTGCAAGGGGTCGCCAGCGAATTGCGCCAGCAGCACTGGACACATCAGCAGGCCTGCGACTGGGTGCCGGTGGGGGATTTTTCACTCTATGACCAGGTACTGGACGCCAGCGTGATGCTCGGCAACCTGCCAGCCCGTTTTGCTCACCTGCCGCCTACTGAACTGGCGACCTATTTCGCGGTTGCGCGCGGCGTGCAGGGCGACGAGGCGGCGTCTGCCTGCGGCCATCACGGCGGCGATGCGGCGGAAATGACCAAGTGGTTTGACACGAATTATCACTATCTGGTGCCAGAGGTTAGCGCTGATACCCAGTTCTCGCTAAACAGTGAGCGTTTACTTACGCAGTTGGCGGAGGCGCACAGGCTTGGAGTGCGCGCCAAGCCCGTTATTCTCGGGCCGCTGACTTATCTGTGGCTGGCGAAAGCGAAAGACGGCAGTGACCCGCTGGCACTCCTCGACAGGCTCCTGCCGGCATACCAGACGTTGCTCAGCCAGTTGGCCGATGCGGGTGCCGACTGGGTACAAATTGATGAGCCCATATTGGTAACAGAGCTGGACCACAACTGGCAGCACGCATTCAGTCGCGCCTATCACGGGTTGCAGCAACGCGGTATTCGCCTGCTTCTGGCGACGTATTTTGGGCCCCTGCGGGACAACCTGCAGCTCGCCTGCCAGTTACCGGTTGCGGGTATTCACCTGGATGCTGTGCGCGGCCGCGACGACGTGCCTCGCCTCGCCGACTGGCTGGGTGATCATAAAGTGCTGTCGTTGGGGGTGGTGGACGGGCGCAATATTTGGCGCACCGACCTCAATGCTACCTTGGACTGGCTCGCGCCCATCGCCGAGAAATTTTCACAGCGCCTGTGGTTGGCGCCTTCCTGTTCGTTGTTACACGTCCCCGTGGATGCCGATGTGGAAACCGATATGGACCGGGAAATTCAGGGCTGGTTGGCTTTTGCCCGCCAGAAACTGGCCGAATTGACGCTCTTGCGGCATGCTTTGAACCACGGCCGCGACAGCGTGGCCGGGCAATTGGCAGCCAACGCCAGCGCCATTCGTGCGCGCCGGGAGTCGCGCCGGGTTACGGTGGCGGCGGTACAAAAGCATTTCGCCCAGGTCGATGGTAGTTGGGGGCAACGGGCGAGCGCATACCCGCAGCGTAGCGAGAAGCAGGCGGCGATACTGGCGTTGCCGCCCTTTCCTACCACCACGATCGGCTCATTTCCGCAGACGGCCGATATACGCAAGGTGCGCAAGCAGTATAAAAGTGGCGCGTTGAGCGAACAGAATTATCGCGCGGCCATGGCCGCCGCCATCGCGGAAGCTGTATCCATACAGGAGCAGTTGGGCCTTGATGTACTGGTGCACGGTGAAGCCGAGCGCAACGACATGGTCGAATACTTTGGCGAACAGCTGGAGGGTTTCGTGTTCAGCCGGTGCGGCTGGGTGCAGTCGTACGGTTCGCGCTGTGTTAAACCGCCGATTATCTACGGCGATATTCAACGCCCCTACCCGATGACCGTCGACTGGATTAAGTACGCTCAATCATTGACCAGTAAACCCATGAAAGGCATGCTCACAGGCCCGGTGACCATGCTGAACTGGTCGTTTGTGCGCGACGATCAGCCGCGCAGTCTCACCTGTCAGCAGCTGGCGCTGGCGATCCGCGCTGAAGTACAGGATCTTGAACGCGCCGGCATTGGCATTATCCAGATCGATGAAGCCGCGTTGCGCGAAGGCTTGCCGTTGCGGCGCAGCGAGTGGCAAGGCTATCTGAATTGGGCGGTGGAAGCGTTTCGGGTAGCGGCCAACGGTGTTGCAGACGAAACCCAGATCCATACCCATATGTGTTACAGCGAGTTTAACGACATTATCGGTGCAATCGCGCATATGGACGCAGATGTCATCACAATAGAGACCAGTCGATCACATATGGAGCTGTTAGACGTATTTCGTGACTTCCACTACCCCAACCAGATCGGACCCGGTGTTTACGATATACATTCACCTGCAATTCCCTCGGCGGAGCAGATGGTGGCGCTTATAACGCGCGCGGCACAGACGATTCCGGCGGAGCGGCTGTGGGTAAATCCGGATTGCGGCCTGAAAACCCGGCGTTGGGAGGAAGTATTACCAGCGTTGCGACATATGGTGAATGCCGCGCAAACACTCCGCGAAAAAGCCGGGTAGCGCCTGACCTGCTTGACGTTCGGCGCTTTTATTTGCGCGCCTTGGGCGCTATAGTTCCCGGCAGGTTCATCGGTGCTGTACTGGCAGTTGCCGCAGCCTCTGGGGTGGCGAGTTTGCTCGGCCAGACTCCGCCAACCCGATAGCGCCTTGTCATGATTCGATTGTTACTCGTTTTAGTTCTCGCCATCAGCTCAACCTTGCTGCGCGCCGATCTACTCCCGGCAGAGTCTCTGCAGGCCGTTGCCTGCGAGCTCGCTGCGTCCGCTGAACTGGACGATGACAGCGCTGATTTCGATGCTTTGGTCCATCAGGTAGCGACTGTGTCCCCCAGAGCAAGACCTGATGCGATGGAAGCGCGCCTTCCGTCTGGCGCGGCCGGATTCAGTTGCGACCATCAACTTATTCGTGCCCCTCCCCCCTCCCTTGCGTAAGCTTGAAAGATTGCCTGCTCGCCAGGCGTTGTTGAGTGCTGCATGCGGAGTTGTTGAGTGAATAATCGTGCGTTAACACTGTTCCTACTGGCCTTACCCCTGGGTTTAATGGGCTCAGTGCAACTGGTGTTTGCCGGTGTCAGCCATTTTATTTTCGACGACCATGAAGAAGTGGAGTTTCTCCTGCCCGCACTGGGGCTAGTCGCCTGCTCGCTCGTCTTATTGCTGTTCAAACGGCGGATAAATATGCAAAGCATTGGTTATCGCACGGCACTGCTGTACGCGGTGGTCACCTGGGTGGCAATGGGCGTGACTGGTGCGATTCCGATCATTAATGCGACCGGGGTGTCGTTTACCGATGGGGTGTTTGAGTCAGTCAGCGCGCTGACTACCACTGGCGCAACTGTACTGAGCGGTCTGGATGCCATGCCGAAAACGTTTTTGATGTACCGCCAGTTTTTGCAGTGGCTGGGGGGCCTGGGGGTGGTGATTTTTGTGGTTGCGGTATTGCCCATGCTTAACGTGGGTGGCATGCGACTGTTGAAAGCCGAGACTCCGGGGCCGATAAAAGACGACAAGCTCACCCCCCGCATTGCCAGTACCGCGCACTATTTGTGGCTGGTGTATCTTGCGATCACCTTGCTCTGCGCGCTTGCCTACTGGGCGGGCGGCATGTCTTTGTACGATGCAATCGCGCACAGCTTCACCACGGTTTCGACCGGTGGCTTTTCCACCCACGATGCCAGCATGGGGTACTTTCAGAGTCACACGCTATTGATGATTTCCAACGTGTTTATGCTCGCTGGAGCAATAAACTTTGCGTTGCATTTTCGTGTGTGGGAATCGCGGGACTTTATCGCTTACTGGCAGGATGAGGAAAACCGGGTATTTATACTCACCGTGCTTGCCATGACTGCGGCAATCACCTGGGTGCTGGTGAGTAGCCATTATAGTGAACTGACTCTGGAGACGCTGAGTGACACGCTGTTTCATGTGATTTCGTTTATTACCAGTACCGGCTATGGCGCGAGCAGTTTTACGGAGTGGCCAGTGCTGGCCACTTTTCTCCTGGTGATTGCCGGGTATATGGGCGGATGTGCCGGGTCCACTGCCGGCGGCAATAAGTTCGTGCGCAATATTCTCGCGGTTAAATACGTTGCGCGGGAGATGAAACGACTGGTGCATAACTGGGGGATGTTCTCGATCCACTACCAGGGCCGGGCAATCGAAAATTCGGTACTTAATGCGACCATGTCGTTTTTGTTTCTAACCGCCATCAGCAGCCTGGTGTTTTCATTGGTGCTGGTGGCCACCGGGTTGGATTTCTGGTCCTCAATCACAGCGGTGGCTGCCTGTGTGAATGTGCTCGGCCCGGCGTTTGGTGAACTGGGGAGTAATTTTCAGCCGGTGAGCGACGTCGGCACCTGGGTGCTCAGCTTCGCTATGATTCTCGGCCGTCTGGAATACTTTACTGTGCTCGCAATATTGTCCCCGATGTTCTGGAGACGCTAAAATCGGCGCCCGGTGCCGGCGAGTGCCGCTAATAATAAGGAGCCCCTCGGTCGTATGGAATGCCGAACCCCATTTTACTGTTTCATTGCTGTGGTGTGCCTGAGCTACGCGGTTTTAGCGCATGGCGAAATTTATCAGTGGACAGACAGCAACGGTAAAGTCCATTTTAGCGATCAGCGCCCGCGCGCAGACCAGTTAAGCGACGTTGTGCCCGAGAGCCAGGCGCACCGCTGGCACGGCTTCAAAATTGCGATTACCGACAAAAGTCAAAGCCTCACCGCGGCGGAAGTCCGCAAGATCGAAACTGGCGTCAACCACGTATATTGGCTGTATGACCGGGTGTTGTTCTTCGATATGTACAAAACCGTTCCGGTGAATATCACCATTCTGGCGGACGAGGCCGACTACTACGCGTACTTGCAAGAGAAACTTGGGCCAGACGTACCGCCTTCGCGGGGAATGTACCTGCGCGCCGACAACCAGATCGTGGCCTATATCCAAAAAGATCGGGCGCGTAGCTTCCGCACCATCAACCACGAAGTCAGTCATGCGCTATTGGCAACCCTGGCGCCTCACACCGCGGCCTGGTTGAACGAGGGCTTGGCGGAGCAGGCGGAGTTGCTGCAGGAAAAATTGGGAGATATGCGAATTCTGGGCGATCGCGGCCAGTTCCGAACCACGGTAAATGGCTATGCCGATGAATCCCTGCCGCCCTTGCGCGAATTTCTAGCCATGCACAGTGGAGAGTGGTCGCGCACCAACCGGCACGGCAACTATGGCTTGCAATCCTACACGGGCACCTTCTGTTATTTTCTTTTTAATAGTGTGCAAGGGCGTGCCTTACTGACGCGTTTAATCCACCGCTACGAGCGCGGAACGCAGGGAACAGCCGTGGCGCTGGTGGACGAATTCTATACAGGAGGTGTGGATATGCTCGAAGTGCAGTGGCAGGCGTTTTTACGCGGGGCTCCGCCGCGCTACATCACGCTGCAATAGCCCACCCGTCACACATTGATCTTGTAGTTAAGGTCGCGTGCTTCGTCGCCTGTCATGCCGCGAAAACCCCACTGGTGCGGCGCCTGCTCCTTGATCACGATTTCCACATCTATCGGCGCCAGACCAAGGTCGCGCTCGATTTCGCGAAACAACGTTTTAATCAGCGTTTTCTGGGTGTCTACTGTGCGGCCAGCCATCATATTGATTTCGATAACGGTGTAAGCAGAACTGCGCCCGCCGGGGTAGTAAAAATCTTCTTCCGCCAGGTGTACGAACCGGTGTGCCCGTTTATCTTCCGGCAAACCTAAAACCTGCTGCATACAGCGGTGAATCGTGTTGGAGAGTACAGACGTTTTTGGCTTCAATTGGCTGCCAATACCATAAATTACGATCATCGGGGTGTCCTGGAGGATAGCGGAAAAGGCGTCAGAGCTTAGCGCAGGTGGGGTGAATGAAGGTGCCGCTCGTTAGGGCAACCGGCTGATCCAGCGATTGCGGCCCTGGGATTTGGCCGCGTACAAGCGCGCATCCGCTTGGCCCAAAAACAAATCCTGGGTATCGCCGGCGGAAGGCAGATGGGTAAATACGCCAAGTGACAAGGTTACCAGTGGTGCTGCACGCGCGTGTTCGTTGGGAATTTCGCGAGCCAGAACGGCGAGGCGCAGGCGTTCTGCGTAGATCTCTGCATCGGCTGGCTGAGTGTTCGCCAACAGAATTGCAAACTCCTCGCCGCCAACCCGAAAAGCAAAATCCGCACTGCGTCGGCTGCTTTTGGTTATGACTTTTGCCACCGCCTGCAAGGCCAGATCGCCCTGCGCGTGACCGTAAGTGTCGTTTAGCTTTTTGAAGTCATCAATATCGAGATAGATCAGGGTGAGAAAGTTACGCTGACGCCGCGCGCGATTGATTTCCCGCTGCAGTACGGTGTCGAAATGACGCCGATTGAACAGGCCAGTGAGTTGGTCGGTAATGGCCAGGTTCACCAACTCGCGATTAGTGGCTTCGAGTTTGTTTTGAATGTCATTGCGCTGCGCGCGCTCGCGCAGCAAGGCAAGCGTGCGGCTAGCCAGCTGGCTGTGCATATTCAACAGTGTATCGACAAATACCGTGAGCAAGTTGTTCGCCCGGCTTTTCGCCAACGCTTTGGCTGCTTTCGGGTCGAGTCCGCTCTGGATCGCCAATACTGCGTCGGCAAGTTTTTTATCGTCCTCCAATATGTGGCAGAGCAACCAGCGTACAAGGAAACGAAAGGTGCGCTCGATGGCCTGGTCTGCGTCGAGGTTTTCGTCTCTCCCACTCAGCCTGTTCAGGCTCGGAATAAAATGCGCGTGTTCCCGCTGGTGCGCGCTAAACCAGGCGTCGCCAGCGAGATATTTTTCCCAGATAGCCTCTTCGGTGGCGAAGTGATAGCCTGCGTAGTCGGCTAGATCAGCGTAAATATGGTCGGCGTCTGCTGGCGACCCTACCATGAGGCAATGGGCCAGGCGATTGGTTAGCGCCACCAGACGCTGGTGCTGTTCGTCGATAATATCAATCCCGGTTTCCAGGTTTTTGTCCCATCGGAATACCGGGTTGGCATCACATTCAAGGGCGTGGTGAAATATCACGGCTGGCTCTCCTCACGATGGATGAGGCGCAAGAAATTGTGCAGAAAACATTCATTTACCCTGAGCATAGCAGAGCCTGGTCGAACGCCGGATTTCACTTACACTTGTATGATGATGGCCGATAATTAGCCGCTAAATTCCGTCTTTTCCCCTCGAATCCCCACAACAAGGAGTACCCCCGCCTTGATTAAACTTACTGTAAACGGCAAGTCATTGGAGTTGGATGCCGACCCCAATATGCCTCTGCTCTACGCGCTGCGCGATATCGCCGGAATGACCGGCACCAAATTCGGTTGCGGTGTCGGCCAGTGCGGCGCCTGTACGGTGCACATCAACGGCAGCCCGACCCGCTCTTGTTTAACCCCTGTCTCGGCAGTTCAAGGCACTAAAATCACCACGATTGAAGGCTTGGCTGACGGAGATACGCTTCATCCCTTACAGCAGGCGTGGCTGGACAATTCAGTGCCCCAGTGCGGTTACTGCCAAAGCGGGCAACTGATGAGTGCGGCGGCGCTGCTGGCTGGCAACCCTTCTCCCTCTGATGCGGATATCGACACCGCGATGCAGGGCAATATCTGCCGCTGTGGTACCTACCCCCGTATTAAAAAGGCGATTAAACAAGCGGGCGTGCAGATTCAGGAGGTGAAGCATGGTTAATGTGGTGCAATTGGATCGTCGGCGCCTATTCAAAACAACGGGCTTGATCGGCGGCGCTCTAGTGTTGGGGGTGCAACCGTCATTGGGTGCTGCGGCGCCTGCAACCATGGGTAGCGCACTCACCCTGTTCGTGAGCATTGCCACCGATGGCAGAGTTACTATCGCCAGCCATCGCGCGGAAATGGGTCAAGGCATCAGCACCAGTACGCCGCAGATGATTGCCGACGAACTGGAGGCGGACTGGGACAAGGTCGAGGTGGTGCTGGCGCCGGGCAACAGCGGCTTTGGCGATCAGAGCACGGGCGGTTCCGCGTCGATTCGCGAGTACTACGAGGATATTCGCCGCGCCGGTGCGGTGGCGCGCGAAATGCTCAAGCAGGCCGCCGCCGAGCAGTGGGGTGTGGCCGTTAGCGAGGTCGCAGCGAAAGACCACGGGGTGGTGCATAAAGTATCGGGTAAAACACTGGGTTTCGGTGAACTCGCGGCAAAAGCGGCGAAATTGCCGGTACCGGATGCCGAATCCGTTACCCTGAAAAATCCAGCGGATTTCAAATATATCGGCAAAGATTTTGGCATTCGCTTTCAAGACCAGATCGTTACCGGCCGTGCCAAGTACGCACAAGATATTCAGCGCGAAGGCATGCTGGTCGCCAGTATTGAGCGACCGCCCGTGGTGCTGGGCAAGGTGAAAAGTTTCGACGCCAGCGAAGCGAAGAAGGTGCCTGGGGTGGTGGATGTGGTGCGCCTCAAAGATCGCGGTGCGCCGATGAATACTCGCCCGGTGGGTGGTGTAGCGGTACTGGCAACTAATACCTGGGCCGCTCATGAAGGCCGCAAAAAATTAAAGGTGACCTGGGATCTGGGCCCGAACGCGAGCCATAATACCGACAGCTACACGCAAGAGCTGATTGCTGGCGTTGAAAAGCAAGGCATTGCCGTGCGTGCCGCTGGCGATGTCTACGCTCACAAGTACGACGCCGCTAATACGGTTGAAGCGACTTACGTTGTGCCTTATCACCACCATATGATGATGGAAACCCCATCCGCCACGGCCTGGCTTGAGGGCGATAAGTGTGTGGTGTGGACGGGCAGCCAGACCCCGCAGTGGGGACAGGCGCTGATTTGTCAGGAACTGGGCTGGGACCCGAAAAAAGACACCGGCCGGGTGGAATTTAATCAGGTGCTCATGGGGGGCGCATTCGGTCGCAAAGGTAAAAACGATTTCGCAATCGAGGCCGTCGAGCTGACCAAGGCAACTGGCAAACCAGTGAAAGTGGTCTGGACGCGGGAAGATGACGTCAAACATGGCTTCTACCATTCCATAGCGGCGAACTATTTTAAAGCAGAAGTGACGCCGAAAAAGAGTGCGGACTTCTGGGTTCAGCGGGTGTTACATCCGCAGATCGGCTGGATTTTTAACCCTGAAACTGACCAGCCGGACACCGGTAATCTGTCGCAGAACTTTGCCGACCTGCCCTTCCAGCTCGATAACCTTAGCTGCGAAACCAACAAGGTCAAAACCCATTTGCGCATTGGCTGGTTCCGCGCGGTGCAAAACATTCACAATGCCTTTGCCCGGGGGTGCTTTGTGGATGAGCTGGCGGAAAAGGCCGGAATTTCGACAGCGCAAATGTGGTACAACCTAATTGGTGAAGACCGCACTGTAGACCCTGGTGCCGAGGGATTTGAGGGCTGGAGCAACTACGGGCAAAACCCCAAACCCCAGTACGCGCTGAAAACAGCACGCATGAAGCATGTTATTCGCGAAGTGGTGCGCTTGTCTGGCGCCGATAAAGCGGCGGCGGACAACGAGGGCTGGGGCATTGCTTATGCCACCAGTTTCAATTCCTATGTTGCCGCAGCGACCAAAGTTCGAGTGGTTGGCAAAAAACTGACCGTGCTGGAAATGCACACAGCGATCGACACCGGGACCGTCATTACGCCAGACAGAGTGAAATCCCAGATGGAAGGCGCGATGATTATGGGCTTGAGTCTGGCGATCAGCGAGATCACCGTGCGCGACGGCGCGATTGTACAGGGCAATTTTCACGACTACCCGGTGGCACGTATGCCTCAGGTTCCGCCATTACATGCCCATATTATCGCCAGCGACGAAGCGCCAGGTGGCGTAGGTGAGCCGGGCCTGCCGCCGGTGTTGCCCAGTCTGGTGAATGCGATCTATCACGCGAGCGGGCGTCGGTTGCGCCATATGCCGGTTACGCGCGAGCTGGAGGTGTAGTTTGCGGTGTGGTTTTCAGTTGTGGTTTTGGCTTGTATTTTTGAAGTGTGGTTTGAAGCTGTAGTCCGCGATTAAAGTCAGCCGTTAAAATGGAAAAGGCGCCGTTTAGGCGCCTTTTTTTTACATCGAAAACTATCTTTACTCTTCTTTGCAGCCAGGAAAACCTGCTGGGAGTCGTTCAAGACGAATATTGGCAATACCAATTGTCATTTTCCCGTCGGTACTAAGCAGGAAGGGGCCTTTGATTTTAGTAAGATCAAAGTCGTCGCTTTTGAAGCAATTAAGCGGCATCCATAATAGAGACCACTCTCCCTTTTTAAATTCACGAAGTTTCCTAGCTATCGGTACTTCCGCACGACAGGGGTAGCCGCAGTCCATGCCGAGCTGCACATCTTTGCTGGGTTTCTGATCTACACGTACATCAAAAGCAAGTGCGGTGAGATCTTTATATTTTTCCAAGTCCATAGCCGGGCCATTCAGCGCGAGCGTTCCTTTGACCTTTTTGTGGCTCCAGGTGACGTGTATCGCGTCGTTTTTAGCTTTATAGTCTGTAGGCTCCATCTTTAGTTTTCTGCCCTTTGATTCAGCGGTAAAATTTTGAGCAGGTATGCCGTTCCAGTTATCGGGATCACTCACCGCAAATCCCCGTGGCCCCACGATATTGCCATTAAAATAATAGAAAAAATCCGGATTAAGCTGCTGGCTATCGGCTGCCTGGGTTACTGGTGCAAACCAGGTGCTTGCCAAACACAGTGCAGCAATCCAAAGGGCTTTTGTTGTAGTGCGAATCATGGTCACGCCTCCGCTTGTTATGTTGGTAGTGTTATTTTTAGCCCGCGGGTGATACGCCACTGGCGCGAGCCTAGTCGCCCAAAAAGGTGTCGATGGTAGCAATGCTGCCGTCGGCCCGATGGACAAGTTCAGTCATTTTGGGGCTGCGCAGATGGTCCTGTCCGGACAGCCCGATGTCGTGGTAAAACAGGTACCATTTGCCGTTAAATTCAGTGATGGCATGTTGGGTGGTATTGCCGGTTACCGCCTCTACAAGCTTGCCCTGCCAACGAAAAGGCCCGTAAGGGTTGTTGCTGGTGGCGTACTGGATCAGGTTAGTGTCGCCGCTGGACCAGCTCAGGTAGTAGGTGTTGTGGTATTTATGCACCCAGGTGCCCCCGCCGAAACGTCGCTCTGTATCTCCAAAATTGACCAGGTTGCCGGTATCGTCTTGCAGTGCGATCTCCGTCAGCGGGTGCTCTAACGAAACCATATCCGGATTGAGCTTGGCCATGCGCGGCATCAACGTTGGTGAACGCGGCTGTGGATAATTATCAGCGGCGAGATAGCTGTCGCCCAGCCAGCGCTGTAATTGGCCGTCGCCGATACCGCCCAGATAAAGGTAGTAGGAACCGTCGTCATCTTCAAAAATGCAGGGATCAATACTGTAGCTGCCAGCGATAGGGTCGGGCCTGGGCTGGAATGGCCCTGCCGGGTTGTCCGCAGTGGCGACGCCGATGCGGAATACGCCGCGGTCATCTTCGGCAGGAAAATACAGGTAGAAGGTGCCGTCGCGCTCAATGGCGTCAGGTGCACCCAGCCGATCGCGGGCCCAGGGCACATCGCCGACATGCATAATCGGCCCGTCGTGGCGAATGTCACCCCCCACCGTGTTCATGGAGAACACGTGATAGTCCACATGTTCGGGCTTGCCGGAAGCCGTTTCGCCATCGTGGGTGGGGTAAACATACAGGCGCCCGTCGAAAACCCGTGCAGAAGGCGCACCGGCGTAGATGTCGGTGATAAGCGGTGCACTGATGTAATCGCTGTCTTTGATATCGGAGGTACTGGGTGGAACATCCTCGGTTGCCCTGTCGCAACTGACCAGACCAATAAGGCTTACGCTGAGAAGAGTCCTTTTAATCATTGTCGAGTGTCTCATTGTTATGGCGGATACAAGCGCCAATTAAAGCAGATTTATAGTCGGTACCCAACGGGAAATCCGACCGCCCTGGTCTAAATTTGATCGGGCTCAGCGAGAAAGTTCACACTGCAAGTATAGGTGGGATTGGCGGAATAACCCGCCAGTTTGAGAGGACAGCGCGCAAGCCCGGAGACAAAGCGCGCTGTGCAGTAGGCGGTACTTACTTGCGCGGGCTTTCCTGTGGTCCCAGGTAGCTGGGCTTAAGGCCGCCCGTATCAATCATGATTTTCTGGAAGGTGACCGCCGGGTCAACCATATAGATACGCAGTTTGGTGCGACCGGGTTCTTCCACCGTATGGCGGCTGGTGCTGATGCGGCGGTTGTCGGAAACAACCTTGCCCCACGCGCCATCGGTGCCATTGAAGCCTTCGAGGAAATCCACCACTTGCGGCTTTTCGTCGCCGAGCGCAATAGCGTAACGCAAGCCGCGACCCGGGAAAATGGGCCAGCTGGGCGCCATGACCAGATTGACATCAAACTCACCTTTATTGAAGAAAGTGAGGTCGTACTCCAGATAGGGTGCCTGTGTTGGATCTTCAAAGACCTGGTCGGTAACCGGCAGTGGCGTCATGCCGCTGTGGGTGTGACCGTAACCGGGGATCTCCGTCCACGCGATACCTTTACTGGCACTACCGCGACTGGCACTGGCGGCTTCGATAGCGATATAGCCGTCGGCTTCAAGAAAGCCTTTGGCTCGGCGTTCCAGTGACTTGTTGGGTTTGTATGCGCTTACTTTTATACGTGCGCGGTTCCAACTGGGTCCTTTGGCACCAATGCTGCCGGTGGACGTACCTTCTGGCAGCTTTTTCCAGTCGATGGAAACCGTAATGCGCTCGGTGCCCTTGGTTTTGCCTCCAGTTTTACTCAGCTTGATCCAGTCGTCGCTTGGCGTGAGTGTGTAACCGAATTCGCGCGTACCCCGGTTATACACGTCGAGCCAGCGTGAATCTTGCCCGTTTTGGTCGAATGCCAATGCCTGGCCGCCGTTGTCTGGCCAGATGTTGGGGTTGCCCTCCACAGCAATACTCATTTCTGCGTAGTTGCCTGGCATGTAATCGTAAGTTACCGGCATCTGGTCCCCTTCCGGGTTGTTCCAGTTGGTGTAACCGATGTGCGGCTGGTTCATGAAGTTGTTCCACTTGCCGCCGTTTATGCTGTGATATTTATCCTTCAGCGCGGCATCCTGGGCGAACAGATCCAGAGCTTTCTCTGCATAATTATTGGCATTGTTGCGACTTTGATTCGCATACAGGCGGTTTTCACCTACAGCGATGTTCAGCAAAGTGACGGTGGCGGTTGCTTTAACCGGGTGGAGCACAAGCTGAAAGTAAGCGTCTTGCTTGTCAGCAGGGATTTTTTTCGCCAGTGCTTCAGCGCGAACCACCAGATCCTCCAGCTCCGCTTTTACCCGTTCCGCTTCCCGGTAGTTGAGCAGGTTATAGGTGTCGGGCTTGATCAGCTCTGGTTTGCGGCGGCCACTATGACGCGTGTAACCACTCACTAAGGCTTCGATTTCAGCTGCGTACTCAGGGCCAAATTCACGCTCCGCCCAAAGTCGGCCAAACTCCTGTAAGCGCGTTTGGGGCCAGCGTTCCGGGTCCCATGCCATGCGCAGGAAGAACTCGATGGGAAACTCCATCGGCTTAAGGTCGCCCACGTTGGTGATCCAGATTTTGTTGGCGTCGTAGTTGTACGCCAGGTTCATCTGCTCCCAAATGCGGGAGATGGGCGTGTTGTTAATCCAGCGGTAGGATACCGGGCCACCCACGTAATCGAAGTGGTAGTAGACCCCGGCGCCGCCGCTGCGCTTGCGTTCTTCCGGGGTTGGCAGGCGGCGTATATTGCCCCAGTTATCGTCAGTCCACAGCAGGATGACATCGTCGGGGACACGCATGCCTTTTTCATAGTAAGCCTGTACCTCTTTGTACAGACACCATACCTGGGGCACTTCTTCGAGTGGTTGGTCGGTGAAAACATTGCCGAGAATCTCGCGCTGATCGTGCACGATTTTCTCTAGCAGGCCGATGTTTTCCCCTTCACTCATGGGCTTATCTTCCTGACCGCGCATGCCGAGAGTGTAAATGCTCTCGTAGTCTTTGTTGCGCTTGGCGCCGTCGACCCAGAAGTCGTACAGGTTTTCGGGGTTAGAGGAGTATTCCCACACGCCCTTGCCGTGACGGTTCCATTCTTTGTCGGCGCGCATCATAGGTTCGTGGTGGGAGGTACTCATGACGATCCCATACTCGTCGGCGAGAATCATATTCTGTGGATCGTCGTCGGCGAAGGCGTTATTCCACATAGCCGGCCACAGGAAGTTCGCCTTCAGGCGCAACAGCAGCTCAAACACTTTTACGTAAAACTCGTGGGTGTAGTTGCCGTGATTGGCCGCCACCCAGCTGGACAGTGCGGGTGCTTCGTCGTTGAGGAAAATACCGCGGTACTTCACTTTGGGAGCATCCTGAACGCGGGTTTTATTTAGTACATAAAGCGCGTCTTTGTGTTCCGTTGGCACGTCTGCCCAGTAGTACCAGGGAGACACGCCGATCTGCTCGGACACATCGTAGATACCATAAATAGTGCCGCGTTTATCTGCACCGGCGATGACGAGTGCGCGGTCGACGCCGGGAAGTGGGTTATTGACCACTTCCAGATGGTAGGCATCCCATTTGTCGGCGATGCGACCGGGATCGATAATCTTATCCGCGATTAACTTGTCGATAACCGGGCTTTTGCCAATGGTGCCAATAATGACTGCCTGACCTTTCAGGGTGGTGGCGTCATTCACAACTTTGGGCGTTTTGCCAGTGACGCGCTCAATGTCTGACTGCAGATCGCCGGCTGCACGGACGACGCCTTTGAAATCACCGTTGTCGACAAAGAGGGTGGCTTGTTGCTTGTCATCGACCAGTACCAGAGAACCCCGCTTGGGATTCTGCGTGATATAGCTGGCTTCACCGAGTGATGCCCAGCTGCTGGTCGACCAGAAACTGGAAAAGAAAATAAAACATAGACAGGCTTTTAACCAAAACCTGATGCGTGTACTTGCCACCATTAGTATGCTCCTAAGGCATTTTACTGCGAGAGAATCCGGTATAAGGGTTGATTGACCGGGCCCGGCTCACACCCTGATGAGTGTCCTCCGTGCCCTTGTTATTCTGCTTTAAGCGTCAAATTTGGCGGAGCGTCATATAACATGGCGTGCTCCTGCCTGGCGGGGAGGAACCCCGGTTCGCCAGCAACTTTTGTTTTTCCAGCGTTAAGCCTAGCCCAAAAACTGTTGGGATAAAGCTGCTAACGCTAAACAGGTTAATTTACCCGAGTGTTGTATACAAGTGTAAACTGACGTTGATAAGGCCGAGGAAAATTTAGTGACGGCGTAGATCAAGGACTCGATCACACCCTGGCAAGGTCAGCAACGAGAGTCTAATAGTTTAATTGACTATAACTAATTTATATGCGAATCTGGTTAATCTTTAACCAAGCGCCTACACTGTCTAACCAATCTCGTTAGCGTCGCTTATCGAATCAGGATTTTTGTTGTACCTGGAGCCACCCTTTGAAAGCCTGTATGTATTCCTTCCTCGCTGTTAAATCAGTTGTATTTGCTCTTATTCTGTTTGCACTTTCCGCTTGCGGTGGCAGTGGTAAAACCACTGTGCCAGTGCCGGAAAATCCGGTGATAACGCCAACCCCTACACCGGAGCCAACACCGACCCCGGTGCCGACGCCGGAAATCACCGTCGAACATCTACATAGCTTGGCGGATATGCCAATCGGCGTTGCCGTGGAAGCGGGTGGCGCTATTAACTCCATTCTTACCAGTACGCCTCGGCAGGCCATTGTTGAAGCGCATTTCGATACGGTTACACCGGAAAATATTATGAAGCCTTTCCTTCTGCACCCGCAGCAGGAGACGTACGATTTCGCTAACGCGGATGCCCTGATGGACTATACCGTCGCACAGGGGCTGGTGGTACATGGACATGTGTTGATCTGGCACGCGCAACAGCCAGACTGGATCAATAACTTCGCCGGTACCCAGGCTGACTGGCAGGCGATGATGGATGATCACATCGCCACTATTGTTGAGCACTTCGCGCAGAATTACGACAATGTGGTGAGTTGGGATGTGGTCAACGAAGCCTTTCTGGACGGTGGCGGTTCGCAATTGCGTGATAGCGTATGGCGCTTGGGCGTGGGCGACGATTATATCGCACGAGCGTTTACGTCGGCCCGCAGTGCCGCTGGGGCAAATGTGGACTTGTATTACAACGACTATGGCATGGAAAATAACGGATCAAAGCTGAACTCCATTCTTGCCATGGTGGATGAATTGCAGGCGAACTCCGTGCCTATTGATGGCATCGGGTTTCAAATGCATGTGAATATGGACTACCCCGACGTGGGCACATTTAAACAGGCCCTGGCGAAAGTCGTCAGCCGTGGCTTGAAGGTGAAACTGACCGAGATGGATGTAGCGCGCAGTACGCTCGATACCGACCGTATCAGTCAGTTGACGCCAGAAATGCAAATTGCGCTGGCTGATCGCTATCAGGCGCTGGTGAGTGCGTATTTGGAAGCCGTGCCGGCTGCGTCGCGCGGTGGTATCACCGTGTGGGGCATTACCGATGCCGACAGCTGGTTGAATCGAAATACGAGCCGCCTGGAGTTTGGCGTGCTTTTTAATAGCGACTTTACGCCCAAGCCAGCACTGCAGGGATTTGCTGATGCGTTAATCGAGGCGCCCTGACCAGTGAGCGCCCGAGAAAGGAATGCGATTGGGCGCGCTCAAACATAATAAAAATAGGTAGAAGAGATGAAATCTTATCGTTGGTTGCCCGTGGGTTTGTGTGTGATCTTCGCAATAGTGGCTTGCGGCAGTGAGCCCCAGCCCAGTGTCCACCCTGGGAATTTCGCCGAGCATGCGCTCAAGGTAAACTGGTTCGAATACCAGGGCCAGGATGAGGTATTTGAACAACCATTGGCCGCCGGCGAATACCAAAATCCCATTTTGTCGGGCTTCTACCCAGACCCCAGCATTACCCGCGCCGGGGACAGCTTTTACCTGGTGACGTCTTCGTTTGCCTACACCCCGGGCATCCCCATTTTTCGCAGCACCGACCTGGTGAATTGGGAGCCGTTAGGGCATGTCCTGACGCGCACATCACAGCTGGATATGACCGGCAAAGGCGTTTCGCGCGGTATCTACGCGTCAACGATTCGGTATCACGACGGCACCTTCTACGTGATCAGCACCGATGTGGACGGCATTGGCAACTTCATCGTTACCAGCAAAAACCCGGCAGAGGGGTGGTCCGACCCGATTCTTCTGCCAGAAGTGCAGGGTATCGACCCCTCGATGTTCTTCGATGACGATGGCCGTGTCTACATCACGCACAACGGTGCACCAGACGAACAGCCCCGCTACAACGGGCACCGGGCGATCTGGATATGGGAGTTGGATCTGGGGACAATGAAGGTGTTGCCAGATTCCGGCCGGGTGATCGTGAACGGTGGCGTGGACATCAGCCAGGAGCCGATCTGGATCGAAGGGCCGCACCTGTATAAAGTTGATGGCTGGTACTACCTTATGTGCGCGGAAGGTGGCACTTCACAAGATCACTCTGAAGTGATCTTTCGCAGCCGCAAGCTGACGGAACCTTTCGTGCCAGCGGCCGACAATCCGATTCTCACTCAGCGCGACTTGCCTGCGGACCGCGAAAATCCGATTGCGACTGCCGGTCACGCGGATCTGGTGCAAACAGCCAGCGGGGAATGGTGGGCCGTATTTCTGGCGACGCGCAATTACGACAAAACGTTTTTCAACACTGGACGGGAGACGTTTTTGCTGCCGGTGAGCTGGGAGAAGGGCTGGCCGCGCATTACCGCACCAGCCGCGGAAATTCCCTACCATGTTACCGCGCCCAGTGGCTTGCCACGCACGCAAGATGCGGTGCCGCTGACCGGTAACTTCACCCAGCGGGACTATTTTACTGACGGTGAACTGGGTTACGCCTGGAGTACCTTGCGCTCTAATAACCGCGGTTGGTTGCAGCCAGGTGATGACGGTGGCGTGTTGCTGAAGGCGCTACCTGAGGGGCTGGACGGACGCAATCAACCGGCGTTTATCGGTCGTAGGCAACAGCACCAGGATTTTACCGCTAAGCTGAACATGGATCTGCCGGAAAACGAAGGTGTTCTGGGCGGGCTAGCCTTATTTCAGAATGACACAGCACATTTTTTTCTGGCAGTGAAAAAATCAGGCACCTACTACCGTGTGGTACTCGAGAAGGCGTCGCAAGGCCCGGTGGATGTCGTTTCCAGCAAAGTGTTTCCAGTAAAGCCAACGCGACGGATTACCCTTGAAGTCGTATCCAAAGACAATAAATTGAGCTTTTACTACCAACCTGAGGGCGATGCCCGCGAACTCATTGGCCGCGCCCACGATGCGCGCGTGCTCAGTACGCAGTGGGCGGGTGGCTTTGTGGGTACACAGGTAGGCATTCACGCGAGAACGGCAGAATCTATTTTACCGTCTGGGGGGTAACTGGCACCCGTACTTGGGGTAGCTTTTTTTGCCTGGTTCTATCTTCTGGAAGGGACTTTTATCTTTTTGTTACTTGTACGTCGTTATTATGCGATACAGTTTGTAGAAATTTTCACGCGGACTTCGCGTAAACAACAAGATAACAAATGATAACGATCAAAAATCTCTGCAAAGCCTACGGGGATGAGGCGCAGCGGTTGCAAGTGCTCAAGGGGTTGGACCTGTCCATCCGCGAGGGTGAGCTTGTTTCCATTATGGGTTCCTCCGGTTCGGGTAAATCCACTCTGCTGAATATTCTCGGCTTGCTGGATCGCCACGACAGTGGCGTGTATGAACTGGCGGGGCAGCGGATTGGCAAATTGAGCGAATCCCAGGCCGCGCAACTGCGCAACCGCTATCTTGGCTTTGTGTTCCAGTCGTTTAATCTGCTGCCGTTCAAAACCGCGCAGGAAAATGTTGCCCTCCCCCTCTATTACCAGAAAGTCTCTCGCAAAAAGCGCAATGCAATGGCACTCGAGTATCTCGAGCGCGTCGGTTTGGCGGAGCGAGCGAATCACCATCCGGGTGAACTATCCGGCGGCCAGAAGCAGCGGGTGGCATTGGCGCGCGCGCTGATCACCGACCCGCAGGTGATTCTCGCCGACGAACCTACCGGCGCACTGGATTCCAAAACTTCCGATGAAGTCATGGCTTTGTTCAAGCAAGTCCACAGCAGCGGCAAAACCATTGTTATCGTCACCCATGAAGACGAGATTGCCGCGCAAACACAGCGTTTAATTCACCTCAAAGACGGTCAGATAATCGAAGATCGTGCCACGGCCGGGTGACGCTGTGTTTTTTGACGGACTACAGGAAATCTACTACAGCCTGAGCAGGAACAAGCTGCGCACCTTCCTCACCGCATTCGGGGTGTTCTGGGGGGTGTTTATGCTGATCTTGTTGTTGGGCGCCGGGCGCGGTTTGTCGAATGCGTCCGATAACAGTTTTGGCAGCGATGATCGCACCAGTATCTGGATCAGTGCCGGGCGCACCGCCCTGCCCTATCACGGCAGACCACCTCGGCGGCTGATCGAGTTTACCGAAGACGATATCGCCGCTGTTCAGCAGAATATTGCGGGCGTGCAATATATTTCGGCGGAAAATCGTGCGGGCGAACGCTGGCAGCGCACGGTCAATATCACCTACAAAAATCAGTCGGCCAACTTCGGTGTGTACGGGGTGGCAGACGACTTCTTCCGGATTAAAAAGTACATTGATTACCCTTACGGGCGCACCCTGAACGGTCTGGACGAGCGCGATGCGAGACGGGTTGCCCTGGTGGGCACGGTGGTCGGCGATCGCCTTTTCGGGAGCGGCGTGAATCCGCTCGGCAAGGAAATTAATTTCCATGGCATTGTGTTTCAAGTGGTGGGGGTGTTTCACGATGAGGCCAACGAAGGCCGCATGTCTGAACGGGTGTACATACCGCTGTCCACCTTCCAAAAAACCTTTGGCCGAGCCAACAAAATCGGCCAGATAACCCTTACCCCGGCACCAGGCCTCGACCCGATTGCGTTCGAGGAAAAAGTCGTCGCGTTGTTGCGCGAACGCCATGTGGTGTCGCCGGACGATACCCGGGCAATCAACGTGTTTAACTACGCGCGCCAAATGGCACAGGTCGAGCAAGTGTTCGGTGCCATTGGGGTGTTCATCTGGTTTGTCGGTTTGGGCACGCTCACCGCCGGGATTGTGGGTATCAGCAATATCATGATTATTACGGTGAAAGATCGCACCCGCGAAATTGGGGTGCGTAAAGCTCTGGGGGCGACACCGACCAGCGTGGTGCTCATGGTATTGAGTGAATCTGTGTTGCTTACTGCGGTGGCTGGCTATTTGGGGCTGGTGTTGGGCGTGGGCCTGCTGGAGCTGGTGAACCAGGCGCTGGTAGCGAGCAAGGCAAACCTGGCGTATTTTGAGCGCCCGGAAGTGGACTTGTGGATCGCGGCCAAGGCGGTGATTCTGCTGGTGGTGTGCGGTGCCCTGGCCGGGCTGGCGCCGGCAATGCGTGCCGCGAAAATTCTCCCCATCGAAGCCATGCGCGAGGAATAGCCGATGCCGTTGTTCGATGTGGATCTCTGGCAGGAAATTTACGACAGTATCAGCCGTCACAAGCTGCGCACCCTGCTCACCGCGTTTGGGGTGTTCTGGGGCATTTTTATGCTGGTGAATCTGGTCGGCGTGGGCAACGGTCTGCGCAATGGTGCCGAGGCCAGCATGTCGCTCAAAAATGGTATTTACGTCTGGTCGGGCCGCCCCACCAGCATGCCCTACAAAGGCTTGTCCAAAGGCCGCAGTGTCCGCTTGGATGACGACGACATCGCTGCGCTTCGCAATCAGGTACCCGGCTTGGATGTTATCGCACCCGGCAACGGCATGGGGTCGCAGTTTACGGTGCACGGCAGCCGCAACGATTCTTTTGAGACCTCGGGTGTCTGGCCCGTGGAAATGGTCACCAAGGGCTACGACCTTCTTGCAGGGCGACTGCTGAATGAGTTGGATCTCGCGCAATTGCGCAAGGTCGCGGTGATTGGCGAGCGCGTTCAGGAAGTGCTGTTTGCGCAAGATGAAAATCCCATTGGCGCGATGATTGAAGTCGCCGGTGTGAAATTCAAAGTGGTCGGGGTGGTGCGGCCGCAGGCGCTCAACGGCTGGGCGCAGCGGGACATGTCGAAGATATTCCTGCCCCACTCCACCCTGCGTAAAACCTTTAATCAAGGCGACCGCATACATGTGTTTACCTTAACCACCCGGCCCGGTTTTGAGCCGGAGGCGGTTGAACAAGCGGTGCTCTCGGTTCTCAAAGAGCGCCACAAGGTGCACCCGCAGGACTGGGGCGTTATCGGCAGCTACAACGCCCACAAAGACGTTAAAAAAGTGGAAGGCCTGTTTACCGGCATCAAAATGTTTAGCTGGTTTGTGGCGGTGGGCACCATTATCGCGGGCGCGGTGGGGGTGGGAAACATCATGTTGATTACCGTTGCCGAACGCACCCGGGAAATCGGGGTACGCAAAGCGCTGGGCGCGACACCGAATTCGATTGTCGGCATGGTGCTTCAGGAGTCCCTGGTGATTACGGTGGTCGCCGGGTACAGCGGCCTGGTCGCCGGGGTGCTGACACTGCAACTGATCGATACCTTCGCCAGCCGCGCGCAAGCCGGGCCCGGCACCTTTATTAATCCACAAATTGATTTTTCTACGGCGCTGGTGGCGTTGCTGGTACTGGTCATTGCCGGTGCTCTCGCCGCCGTATTGCCAGCCAGGAAGGCGGCGGCGGTCGATCCGGTGATCGCCCTGCAGGACGAATAACAAGAGATAACAACATGAAGAAATTTATTGCCATCTTTTTTGGGGTCGCTACGGTCGGGGTGTTTATCTGGACGGCCGTTTTTCTGTACCAGAAATCGCAACAGAAGCCGGTGGTGTACGAGACTCAGCAGCCCTTTGTTACGGACATTGTTGTAAAAACGGTGGCGACCGGAAAAATTATTCCGCGCAAAGAGGTGGAGGTAAAGTCGCAGGTATCCGGTGTGGTGGAAACGATTTATGTCGAAGCTGGCCAGCCAATTGCGAAGGATGCGCTGATCGCGAAAATCCAAATCATCCCCAATATGGAGCGCCTGGTGGCGGCAGAGTCGCGGGTTGAAACGGCACGACTGCGGCTGGACAATGCAAACACCGAGTTGGCGCGGCAGAAAAGCCTGTTTGCAGACCAGTTAATTCCCGAATTCGAGTTCAACAAATACCAGTACGATTTTAATCTGCAAAAAGAAGAGTTGGACGCCGCCGAAAACGCGCTGGCGATTGTGCGCGAGGGTGCATCGCAAAAAGCCGGCAAAATTTCGAATCAGGTAAAAGCCACGCTGCAGGGGTTGATTCTGGATATCCCGGTGAAGGAAGGCACCTTCGTGACGGAAACCAACACCTTTAACGCCGGTACGACCATTGCCACCGTCGCCAATATGGAAGACATGATTTTTGAGGGTACGGTGGACGAGTCGGAAGTGGGTAAAATCAGCGAAGGCATGGATTTACTGCTGAATATAGGCGCGATGGAAAAAGAACCTTTTGTAGCCAAGCTTGAATATATTTCGCCCCAGGGGGTCGATGACCAGGGCACCATCAAATTTGAAATTCGCGCGGCAGTGACGCTGCGCAAAGACCACTTCCTGCGTGCCGGATATAGCGCGACCGCTGATATCGTGCTCGATCGTGCCGACCAGGTACTCGCCATTAACGAGCGGCTGCTGTTAGTGGAAAATGGTAAAACCTATGTGGAGGTGGAAACGGCACCACAGGAATTTGAGCGCCGCGAGGTGGTGACTGGGCTTTCCGACGGGATCAATATCGAGATTGTATCGGGCATAGCGAAAGACGCCCGGTTGAAAGTGCGCTAAGGCCGTGGCTGACGGTAGTGCCTTCGTCAGCGGCACCTCGATCGACTAGACCTCAATCAATTACACCTCGAACGTAAAGCCCTGTTCGGTGAGTTTCTCGTAGGCGTCTTTGTCGAAGCGGTAGAGGTTGGCGGCGCGGTGGGCAACGCCCTGCTGCTTTTCATTGCAGGGCTTTAGCAGATTCATTTTCATGATTTTGCGTCGGAAATTGGGCTTGTCGAGTTTGATATCGAGAATCGCCTCGTACAATTCCTGTAATTGCAGCAGGGTAAATTTCTCGGGCAGCAAATTAAAGCCAATGGGCTTGTGTCGTACCTGATGTTTCAAAAAGTCGATGCCGTAATCGAGAATGTGCTGGTGGTCGAACACCACAGGTGGGGTGTCGTGAATGTTGTACCAGGCCGCATCAGATGCGCTGAAGCCCGCCATCAACGCGTAATCGTCGGCACTCACCAGGGCATAATAAGCGATAGTAACCACGCGCTCTGCCGGGTAGCGATCAACTTTACCGAAGGTTTTTAACTGCTCGAGATACGGGTGGCTGATCCCGGTGAGGTCTTTCAACAAACGCGTTGCCGCTTCGCGCAGGTCTTCTTCGAGCTTAATCCAGCCTCCGGGCAGCGCCCAATGTCCCTTGCGGATACCTTCGCCGTGTTTAATCAGCAATATTTTCAGTTCATTGCCATCGAGCCCAAAAATCAGGTTGTCGATAGACAGCCCGCGCATCACCCCTTCGGGCGGGGGAAAGGGTTCGAGTTCTTCGTCTTCCTGGATTATTTCGGAACCATGTTCGAAGCTGTGCGACACGTTAAATAAAGCCCTGAGTTTTGTCCTGATTAATTATTTGACCGTCGTTAAGTGAACGACAGATTGGCGGGGCAGCCGTTGCCCGAATGTTATATATTTCCGGTTTTGGCATGCGATAGGCCGAGTGCTGGCTCGAAACCAGGCTTAAAACGGCATTAGCGGTGCGAAAAAGCCTCCGGGCGACTGCAGAAAACCGCAATCAAGTTTGCCATAATAACGCGGTTTGTCCGCAGACAGGTAAAATACGACAGCTTTTTAGAACGGGAGCGCGTGGTTCTGTTGTGGTCAAATCGACAATAAGAGTATAATGCTGCCCCCGCCTAACCCGCCAAAAGCCAATCTTTTGTTGAGACGCGGTGATTGTCAAGTTAAGGGTGCCGTCGTTAGTTGCATTAGCATTCTCTAGGTTCACTTCACTTCTTCTAAACAGGGTAAAACATGTTATTTCTTGGAATCGACGTCGGCAGTTCATCGGTCAAGCTTTCTGTGCTCGATGGCAACAGCGGAAAAGCACTGGCTTCCACCCAATATCCGGAAACCGAACTGGAAATCGCCAGTCCTCAATCCGGTTGGGCGGAGCAGAACCCAGAGACTTGGTGGAACTGTATCGTCGAGGGCAGCAAGAAGCTGTTCAGCGCAGATAACGTCGATGCGAGCAAAATCGAAGCCATTGGCATTTCCTACCAAATGCATGGCCTAGTGATGGTCGACAGCGAGCAACAAGTACTGCGCCCTGCCATTATCTGGTGTGACAGCCGCGCGGTACCCTACGGTGATGCAGCATTTAACGAACTGGGTAACGACTACTGTTTCGGTCACCTGCTGAATTCTCCGGGTAATTTTACTGCGGCGAAATTGCGTTGGGTGCAGGAAAACGAACCTGAAACCTTTGCCCGCGTGCACAAAATCATGCTGCCCGGCGACTATGTCGCGATGAAACTTTCTGGTGTGATCAACTCGACGGCATCGGGCTTGTCCGAAGGCACTCTGTGGGACTTTAAAGACCAGAAAGTCGCCGACAAACTTCTCGCCCACTGGGGCATTTCCGCGGACGTTATTCCTGATCTGGTGCCCAGTATTGGCGAACAGTCCGAAGTCAGCGCCGCCGCCGCAGCCGAGCTTGGCTTGCGACCTGGCGTAAAAATTTGTTATCGCGGTGGTGATCAGCCCAACAACGCATTCAGCCTGAATGTGTTGCAGCCGGGCGAAGTTGCCGCGACGGCCGGTACCTCCGGGGTTATCTACGGGGTTATCGATCAGCCCGCGTCTGACGAAAAGCAGCGTGTAAATACCTTTTTGCATGTTACTGACAGCGAAGAAGCCAAACGCAATGGCGTTTTGGTGTGCGTAAACGGCGCCGGCCGTTCATTCAGCTGGTTGCGTCAGGTTCTGAGTCTCGATGGCACTCCCGTCGACTACAATGTGTTGAACAAAGCGGCGGAAGCCGTGCCGGTTGGCAGTGAAGGTTTGATTTTCCACCCGTTTGGCAATGGCGCTGAACGCATTTTCCAAAACCGGAATATTGGTGCCCAATTCACCAAGCTGGAATTGAACCGTCACGGCCTGGGACATATGGTGCGTTCGGTGCAGGAAGGTATTGTGTTTGCCCTCAACCAGGGTTTTGACGTACTCAAGAGCATGGGTGGCAGCGCTGAAGTGGTCCGCGTGGCCAAAGGTAATATGTTTCTCAGTCCAGTATTTGCACACGCGTTCGCCAATACCACGCAGGCGGCGGTTGAAGAGTACGAAACCGACGGCGCAGAGGGCGCTGCGCGCGCAGCAGCCATGGGTTGCGGTTTTTACAACAGCCCGGCTGAAGCGTTTGCTGGTCTGACTAAAACCGGCGTGATCGAACCTAATCCGGCATTGATTGCCCAATACCAGGATGCCTACAGCGCCTGGGTTGAGGCCTTGCCAGTCGCCAACTGAGTCGAGCGAATTCATGAAAGATTACAATGCGGTTGAGCTGGCCGCAGGTGCCAGCCGTTTAGAGCTGGTGCCCGAATTCGGCGGGCTTATCAATGGCTTGCAATTGACACTTGGTGGTCGAACGGTGGACCTGGTGGCGGGTTTGCCTGATCGCGCTGCCATGGTCAACAACAACTATTATCGCGGTGTTGCGCTCTATCCGTCACTGAATCGAATGGACGGTGGTGCGTACGAGCACAACGGTGATCGCTATCAGTTTGTGGTGAACGAAACCGAGCGCAACAACAATTTGCACGGGTTTCTGTACACCCTCGCCGCTGCCGCAGAGAATCTGCAAAACGGCGCTGGTAAAGCGTCAGTCTCGTTGCGCTATCCAGTGGATGGCAGCTATGCGGGCTACCCGTTTGCGGCCGATGTGGTTATGCATTACACCCTCGAAGAAAATGCGCTGGTGATGGAGTTCGAGGTGACTAACCGTCATGCGGCGCCGGTACCGGTTGGCCTGGGCTGGCACCCCTACTTCTGCATAGATGGGACGTCGGTCAGCGATATGCTGTTGCAGTTACCCACTGTGGAAGCGGCACAGGTAAACGAGCGTATGTTGCCGACGGGTGAAATGGCCCGCTTTGATGCGTATGATGAGCCCGCAGCTATCGCAGAGCGACAGTTTGACCACTGTTTTCGTCTTTTGGATGTAAAATCCTCGCGTCGAGTGAGTACCCGTTTGTGGTCCCCCGCAGACAAGGTTGGTCTCGAAGTGTGGCAGGATGCCGGTGAATTAGGCTACAACTTTATTCAGGTGTGCATTCCGCCAGATCGTCAATCAATTGCGATTGAGCCTATGACTTGCGGGATCAATGCATTTAACACCGGTGACGGGTTGCTGACCCTAACACCGGGACAAACCCTGCGCACCCGGTGTGGTGTGCGACTAATAAACCAACCTTAATTTCCAATAACGTTATTCGTGCGCAAAGGTAGTGTGTTATGAGTGTATTAATCGGTGATAAAGAATATTTCCCCACAGTAGGCAAGATCGCCTACGAAGGTCCGGAATCTGACAACCCGCTGGCGTTTAAATACTACGACGAAAACCGCGTAGTTGCCGGTCGCACCATGAAAGAATTCTTCAAGTTTGCCACCTGCTACTGGCATACTTTCTGTGACACCAGTGGCGACCCCTTTGGTCCTGGTACCCGTCGTCACCCTTGGTTTGAAGGCCCAGACGCAATCACCCGCGCTAAGAAAAAAGCGGACGCAGCGTTTGAGTTCATCACTAAACTGGGTACCCCTTACTACTGCTTCCACGATGTGGACGTGGTGGAAGAAGCTGGTACTACGCGTGCTGAATTCAGCGATCGTGTTGCGACCATGGTTGAAGTACTGAAAGAAAAGCAGAAGGCGTCTGGCGTTAAGCTGCTGTGGGGTACCTCCAACCTGTTCACCAACCCGCGTTTCATGAACGGTGCGTCCACTAACCCAGATTTCAACGTTGTCGCTTACGCCGGTGCTCAGCTGAAAGACGCGCTGGACGCGACTATCGCGCTGGACGGTGAAAACTACGTATTCTGGGGTGGCCGCGAAGGTTACATGAGTATGCTGAATACCGACCAGAAGCGTGAAAAAGAGCATCTGGCCCGCTTCCTGACCATGGCTCGTGACTACGCACGTGCGCAGGGCTTTAAAGGTACCTTCTTCATTGAGCCCAAACCAATGGAGCCGTCCAAGCACCAGTACGACGTAGACAGCGAAACCGTTATCGGCTTCCTGCGCGCGCACGGTCTGGACAAAGACTTCAAATTGAACATCGAAACCAACCACGCGACTCTGGCGCAGCACTCCATGGATCACGAACTGCAGGTTGCTGCAGACGCGGGCATGCTGGGCAGCATCGATGCCAACCGCGGCGACTACCAGAACTCATGGGATACCGACCAGTTCCCAATCAACATCAACGAAACTGTTGAAATGATGCTGGTTATCCTGCGCGCTGGCGGCTTCCAGGGTGGTGGTGTTAACTTCGACGCGAAAGCTCGCCGTAACTCTACCGATATGGAAGACCTGTTCTACGGTCACATTTCCGGTATGGATACATTTGCTCGCGCCCTGATGATCGCTGACAACCTGCTGCAAAACTCACCTATCGAGAAAATGCGTGCTGATCGTTACGCTACCTTCGATTCTGGCAAGGGTGCAGACTTCGAAGCAGGCAGCCTGACTTTGGAGCAATTGGCAGAAATCGGTAACGCCGCTGGCGAACCACCTGTTACCAGTGGTAAACAAGAATTGTACGAGTTGATTATCAACCAGTACATTCGTTAAGACGCGTTTGATCGAAAAAAACAGGGCCTAAAAAGGCCCTGTTTTTTTATGGACTAGTCGCAGGAAATCAGAAGAAAAATTTGCTAGGGTTTCCAAAAGTAACAATAAATTTTTCTTTCGGAAACACTTTTGATGTCACTACTCAGTGCAGATCAAATATGTGTATTTTAGCGTCGCATTGGTTTGACTAGTGATATCTAATGTTGCAATATCTTTGAGATAAAATAATAAAAAAGTACAGGAAATTTCTTTCTGGAATGAGAGGTTGGAATGGTGCGTTTCATGGACTAAGACCACGCCTTCCTACAAAGAGTTCAAGCTTTAAAATCAGAAAAAATAATTTATTAGAGAGTAAGTTATGGCAACTAGAATTAAAACTATGAGTGCTAAATCGGGCATTTCTCTGGCGTCATCGCTGGTGGTGCTTCTAGGCTCTTTGGCTTCCCACGCTATAGCCCAAGAGGAAGAGAACAACAGCGGTAGTCTGCTAGAGGAGCAGGTCATCGTTACGGGTACCCGGGTTAACTTGCAAAATGCCCAGGACATCAAGCGTGAAGCGGACACCGTGGTCGACGCAATCTCTGCAGAAGACATTGGCGCATTACCCGACCGAAGTGTTCTGGAAGCCATCCAGCGTATGCCTGGTGTATCTGTTGAACGTTTCGCGGGCCCAGACGACCCCGACCACTTCAGTGTGGAAGGTTCCGGCGCAATCATCCGTGGTATGACCCAGACCCGCTCCGAGTTCAACGGCCGTGATTCGTTTACCGCGAACTCTGGTCGTGGTTTGAACTTCCAAGACGTTTCCCCTGAGTTGATGGGTGGCGTAGATATTTATAAGAACCAAACGGCTGACATGATCGAAGGCGGTATCGGCGGCACGATCAGCCTGAAAACCCGTAAGCCGTTCGACCAGGACGGGCGCAAAATGGCGTTTACCCTGGACTACTCCTATGGTGATATCGCCGAAGAGTGGAGCCCTACCTTCTCTGGTTTGTATAGCGACCGCTGGGACACCAGCCTGGGTGAGTTTGGTTTGTTGGTGAGCTACGCCAACTCAGAATTGTACGGTGAGACTCACGGTATCCAGTCAGACGCTTACGTTCGCTACCGCGCATCTTCTATCCCTGGTGGCGAGCGCTTCCAAAACCCAGATGAACCCGATGAAACTGCATATGTTTGGATGCCAAACTCTGCGAACGCGCTGAAAAAGGCGGATGACCGCAAGCGTCAGGGCGCATCAGCTGTGATTCAGTGGGCGGACCCAACTGGCGCTGTCGAGGTGACAGGTGAGTACTTCCGTTCCGACTCTACTTTGTCATGGCATGAAAACGCTATTAAGTACCAGGGTTCGTACCCAGAAGATATTGACGATATACGCTCTACTGCCAAAGAAGGCACCACCATTGAGTTTGACGACAATGGGCTGTTTCAGGGCGGCGCGTTGCAGTACGTGAACTGGATAGCAGATGGCGGTAATAGCGATCACATCCCATCGCAAGGCGATGTTGGCGACGCTTATCCACAGTTCGGGCAGAAGTTGCAATTTGACAGCCGAGTAGTTGATACCGACAACCTGGTTGAAGATTTCTCCCTCAACATTTCTTGGAACGTCACCGACAACCTGGAATTGAGCGGTGATTACCAGTACATCCAAGCCGATACTGAGCAAGATGATCTGGTTATTCACACTGGTTCGTTTGCTGGTGAAGAATACTATCTGGGTGATACCCCGACACTGAATTTGGTCGACCCCTGGTTCGGTGCGCGTGATGCAGACCCAGACGCCTACGCTCCTGGTGGTGATTACACCGCAGGTTTCAGCACCAATACCGGTACTGAATACTCTCAGCCAGGCGATGCAGACTACTTCCAGGACTACAACAACTACTTTTGGCGTTCGGCGATGGAGCACTACGAGCGTTCCGAAGGTAAGCTCGCTGCTGCGCGCTTCGACCTAACCTACCACTTTGACAATAGCTTTGTTACTTCGATTAAAGCTGGTATTCGCGCCTCCGACCGTGAGCAGCTTGTGCGACGCACTTCCTGGAACTGGAAAGCAGTAGGCCCTGAATGGTCTGGTTCGACGACTGCAGCCTGGGTGCTGGAAGATCGTTACGCGGATCAACTGGGTGATTTGGAACTGGTGGATTGGTCCGATTTCCACGGTGGTGGAGTGGTTAATATTCCTGGCAACAAAACTTTGCATGCCTCTGAAGAATTCGTTCGCGCAGTTCGCGATTATAAGCGAGAGCTCATTGGCTCGACGGCGGGCGATTGGAACAGCATCGGTACTGCTGAAGACCAAGATCCTGGTCGTTACGCTAACCGGTACGGCGTAGACGATAAATACGGTATGTTCTGGCCAGGTGAAATCAGCTACACCCGTGAAGAAAACCGAGCATTCTATACGCGGTTGGATTTTGCCAGTGACGGTGATATCCGATTTAGCGGTAACGTTGGTATCCGCTATGTTGAATTGGATCGACAATCAGACGGTTCTGTAGTTTATCCTGATCTGGCGCCAGCGCGTTATCCGCCAGCGGGCATCAGCTTGCCGCTCACTAACGATGTGGTGATGGCCGAAATGCAGCGCCAGGTTGACGAGGGCGTTTTCCCTGACGTCGACACTGCACTAGCCAACAACCCTTGGGTTGATGAAGCCAACGCTTACCTGTCCTCGGAGGATCGGGCGTTTGGTAATGGTGCCGCACTGCCGACCAGCGCTAAAAACGACTTTAAGCTGTTTCTGCCTAGCTTTAACTTGGATGGCTCAGGGGACGATTTTACTGGGTGGTCCAAATTAAATAGTGCTGACACCATTACTGCGGTGACCAGCGATACTTGTGCCGGTCGTGGTATGCAGGCTGTGTCTGCCGGTGGCGACCCCTGGAGCGTTCAGGTGTCGAGCCCAGAATTTGATACAACTATCGGCGCAGACTACACCGCGACCATGTGGATCAAAAGTTCTGTCGCTGATGCTACCATGCGTTTCTCGACCAGTGCTCTTAACGGAGCGCAGTACGGTGGTGACAACGTAATTGGAACAAGCTGGCAGCAAGTAGTATGGAATTTCCAACCTAACAGTGATGCGACGCAATTGGTATTGGATCTTGGCGCATCTGCAACCACCTACCTTATTGACGATGTTAAAATTGTCCCTGGTTTGGAGCCTGATCCAAGCAGCTGTCCTCATACCGACGGCGGAAGTGCTGGCCCAACCAACCTGCTGAGCAATGGCGGGTTCGAGAGCGGTGATGGCGACGCATTCACCGATTGGACGGTGGAAAACGGGGCTTCTGGCGTGTCAGCGACAGCAGCGGAAGTACATGGTGGAAGTCGTGCTCTGCAGGCTGTTGCTGCAGGAGGTAACGAGTGGGATGTGCAGGTTACTAGCGCACGTGCCGACACTGTTGTGGGTACAACGTATGTCGCTAGTATGTGGGTAAAAGCTGCTGCCGCGGGTGGACAGGTACGCTTTTCAACCAAAACTGATATCGATGTTGCCCAATATCAGGGCCTGCAAACTGTAGGTACAGATTGGACAGAAGTCAGCTTTGAATTTGCAGCCGATGACGTTAAAACCAGTATGGTTCTCGATCTTGGCGCTGTCGCTGCTACATACTACATCGATGATGTTAGTCTGACTGAAAAGCCTGCTGAGTAACGCCTCTACCCCACCGTCAGTCTGACGGCGGTGGGGTATCTCTTCTATATCACTAGTTTCACCCAATTTTCCTGCTGTACTCATAACCTCGTTTTATACTCTCGCGGAGCATTTCCAGTGAGCACCTCACGCAGCGATACGCTACTGGCAAAAGCTGGCCTTGTCAGATCGCGCACTGAAGCCCAAAAATTAATTGCTGCAGGCAAGGTCAAAGTGCTGCTTGGTACAGTGGCAACCCTGGTTCGCAAGCCCTCTGAAAAATACCCGGACGATAGCGAGTTTCTGGTAGAAGTCAGCGACGAACAACGTTTTGCTTCGCGCGCGGGTTTGAAGCTGGAACACGCGTTGGAAGAACACCAAATTGATGTGAGCGGGATGCTTGCGCTGGATGTCGGCCAGTCCACCGGGGGGTTTACCGATTGCCTGTTGCGACGCGGTGCTGCGCATGTGGTCGGGCTTGAGGTGGGGCGAGAGCAACTGGTGCCGGCGCTTCGTGCAGACGCGCGGGTAACCTGCATTGAATCGTTTAATGCCCGTCATCTTGCATTGGCTGATCTTCCCGAGTTTGCGCGGAGAGGCTTCCAAATTACGGTTATGGATGTGTCTTTTATTTCCCAGCACTTAATTTTGCCGCGTTTGCCCGCTGTGTTGAGCCCTGGCGGCTGGCTGGTGAGTTTAGTGAAGCCCCAGTTTGAGGTGGGGCGTGACGGGCTGGGCAAAAACGGGATTGTCACCGATGACACGCTATACCCACAGGTACAGAAAAAACTGGAAAGCCACTGCAATGAGTTGGGGTTTGACGTTTGCGCCTATTTCCCAAGTCCGATTGAGGGCGGGGATGGCAATCGGGAATTTTTGTTGGTTGCTCGACTGCCAGAAAAATAAGGCGCCGTGGACGGACTGAAATTCACTGGCGCGAAAATTAGCGCATTTTTTAAGTTAAATGCTGTCTACACTGTTAAGGTGGCCGCTCGAACCGACTGATGAGACTGTTCTCCGGGCTGCATTTGCAACCAACACACAAGGAACCTGGAGACTATCTTGCGCACCTTTGTTTTATGTTTGTGGCTGGGCTTTCTTTGTTCGGCCTGTTCCAATGGCGGCAGTGATAATTCGCCTGGCACCAACCCCACCCCGGGGGTGACGCCAACGCCTTCGATGGCACCCTCAGCAACACCCACACCCTCAGTTACGCCAACGCCCTCCTCCAGCCCGACACCCACACCTACCATCAGTGGGCAGACTATTTCTGGTCGAATTACATTTGATCGCGTGCCCCACACCGCTATGGGCAGCTTGGACTACGCGGACACACAGGTTTTACCCGCTCGCAATGTTCAGGTGGTGCTGCTTGATAGCGCTGACCGGGTGCTGGCGACTGCGGTCACCGATAACGACGGCAACTATCAGCTTGAAACCCCCAGTGAAACCAATGTCCGGGTTGCGGTGGATGCCGTTATGGTACGTACCGACGATTACCAGTGGCACTTTGAGGTTGTGGATAACACCAGCAATGGGGCGCTATACAGTATTGCTGGGCCAATTGCAGCCAGCGGCAGTGATAACTCGGTGCGCAATCTACACGCGCCCTCGGGCTGGAATCTGGGGATCGATGACTATAACGACATCACACAGCGCCCGGCGGCGCCCTTTGCCATCCTCGATGCCATCTACGAGGCGACTGACACGCTTGCCCAGGCGCTGCCCGGCTTCACTATGCCCGATTGCACTCTGAACTGGAGTTATCGCAACAACACGGTGCAAGGGCAGAATGAAAACGGGGACCTGGGTACGACCTATTACGACCCTGCGCAGAAAGCGATATTTATTCTCGGTGATGCAGATGGCGATACGGACGAATACGACTACAGCGTGCTCCAACACGAGTTTATGCATTTTGTCGAAGATGTACTGAGTCGTTCAGACAGCATCGGCGGCGGCCACAGCCTGATAAGTAAATTGGATATGCGGGTGGCATTCAGCGAGGGCCTGGCGAATGGTTTTGCGGCAATTCTTAACGGTGCAGGTATTTATTCCGATTCGCAGGGCGTTGGCCAGCAGGACGGCTATGCCATCAGCTTTGAGGAAAACAGCCTGACTGTTGCCGGTTGGTACAGTGAAAATTCCATCGCCAAAATACTCTATGACCTGTACGACGAAACGAATGAGTCTGGCGACAGCCTTAGCCTGGGGATTGCGCCGATCATCGATGCAATAGCGGACTCGGATTTTACCGACAATAGCGCGTTTGCGAGTATCTATCTCTTTGCCAACGCACTGAACGGACAGGTGTCCGGGGTGCAAACGCCGTTAGCTAGCATGCTCGCGAGGGAGCAGGTTTTTGGTACTGGGGTATATGGCGTTGGCGAGACGAACAACGGCAGTGTGAGTACGGTGTTACCCATTTATCTCGCTTTGGGCGGGTCGCCGGTTACGGCGTGTAGTTCCAACAAGCTGGGTGAGTACAACGCGTTGGGAACCACGCGGTACTTACAGTTTTCGTTGCAACAGCGCCAGTTGCGCCAGATCATTTTGACCCGTCAGTCAGGCCCGACCAGTACCGACCCGGATGCCTACCTGTACAAAAATGGCGTTCTGGTACAAAGCCTGGTGTCGCCGTCAGAAAACCTGGAGTCCGCGAGTATGACGCTTGAGCCCGGCGATTATGTGCTTGAAATAAACGACTACAACAATATGGACGAGGACCCTCTCACCGGTGGAAATAGTTGTTTCCAAGTGCGACTACTTTAAGGGCTCGGCCCGCTGACGTTATCAGGTACTGAATCATGACCATAAAACATTTAGCTCTCGCGTGCATTTGCGCCTGCTCACCGCTGGCGATTGGGGCGCAGAGCACCGTTAAGCCCGGCGCTGATGTTATCGCTGCGGGGCCACAAACATTTCATGTTGCGGTGGCCGATGTGCAGACCCTGGTGTTGCCCTTTGCGCCAGCCAGGCCCGGCGAATCCCTTCAGCTGGTGTTGCTGAAAAGCAACGGGCTCGAGGTGCTTTCAACGTCGACCCAGTGGGTTATCAGTGAAGGCGACGCGCCCTTGGAACTGTTAGTGAGGGCGTCGGCTCCCGGGCAATATCGCCTGCAGTTTCTTGCACGCTCCAAGACGCACGAGCAGCAGGCCGAGTCACTTAGCCGAGTTGTTGGGCTGATGGTTGTTGCTGGGGATGGCAAGTCAACATCGGCATCGGTACAGAAAGCAACTTCATCGCCAGTCACCCAGCGCGCCGACGGCACCCGCGTCATCAGCTTCTCTGTGCCGCAAAACAGTCACTGAGGCTTGCCGGCAATCCGACGGGGTGAATCTGCTACAATCCTCCGCCATGACAGAATCTCCCCTAGTAAAAGACCTTAATAGCGCTCAGCGAGAAGCGGTAGCCGCGCCGCTGGGCAATCAACTGGTACTCGCCGGTGCAGGCAGTGGTAAAACCCGCGTATTGGTGCACCGTATCGCCTGGCTGATGGAACAGCAGAGTGTTTCGCCCCATCAAGTAATGGCGGTCACGTTCACCAACAAAGCCGCGCGGGAAATGCGCGAGCGCTTGACCCATCTCATCGGTGATCGCCTGGGGCCGCGCGGTGTGCACAGCATGTGGGTTGGCACCTTTCACGGCATTGCACACCGCCTGCTCAAAGCCCACTGGCAGGAAGCGGGCCTGAGCCAGAACTTTCAGATTATGGATTCGGATGACCAGCTGCGGCTGATCAAACGGATCTATCAAACACTCGCGCTGGATGACAGCCGCTGGCCTGTGAAGCAGGCGCAGTGGTATATCAACAACCAGAAAGACGAGGGCCTGCGCCCAGCGCACATCGACCCGGGCCATGATCCGTTTGCCCAAACCATGAAGCTGGTATACGAAGCCTATGAAGAGGCGTGCGAGAACGCCGGGCTGGTGGATTTTGCTGAGTTGTTGTTGCGCTCGCACGAGTTGTGGCTGAAGAACAAATCCCTGCTCGACCACTACCAGCGCCGGTTTGTGGCGATTTTGGTGGACGAATTTCAGGATACTAACAGTGTGCAATATGCCTGGTTGCGGGTGCTGGCGGGCCACGCCTGTGCGGTAACGGCAGTGGGCGACGACGACCAGTCCATCTACGGCTGGCGCGGTGCCAAAATCGAAAATATCCAGCAGTTCGAGAATGACTTTGCACCGGTGGGCGTTACCCGCCTGGAACAGAATTATCGCTCCACCTCAACCATTCTCAGTGCTGCCAACGCGGTGATCGAAAACAACTTTGGCCGCCTGGGGAAAAACCTGTGGACAGATGGCGGTGAAGGCGAGCACATCGACCTTTTCGCCGGGTTTAATGAACAGGATGAAGCGCGCTATATCGTCGAGCGGGTGCAGGATTATCTGCGTGAAGACGGCAGTCGCGCGCGCACCGATTGTGCCGTGCTATACCGCTCCAATGCCCAGTCCCGCATCCTGGAAGAAGCCTTTTTACGGGAAAACGTCCCCTACCGCATCTACGGGGGCCAACGCTTTTACGACCGGCTGGAAATTAAAAACGCACTCGCCTATTTACGTTTGATAAGCAGTCGTCAGGACGATGCGGCGCTCGAGCGGGTTATCAATACCCCAACGCGTGGCATCGGCGCCAAAACCATCGAAAGTATTCGCATTTTTGCCCGCGATCAGGGCTGCTCGCTCTACGCAGCTATGCAAGCGGCGCTGCGCAACAAGGTGTTTAGCGCGCGGGCGGCAGGAGCGCTAAATGGCTTTGTTGCGCTTATCGACGAGTTGGAAGAGAACGTGGCCCAATTAACCCTGGGCGAGGCCGCTGAACTGGTGTTGGAGAAGAGCGGTTTGGTGGAGTTTCACCGCAAGGAAAAAGGTGAGAAAGGACAGGCGCGTGTGGAAAACCTGGAAGAGCTGGTCAACGCCTGTCGGTTGTTTGAACCACAGGATGAAGAAGTGACCCCCCTGCAGGAATTTCTTGCCAATGCCGCGCTGGATGCTGGCGATGGTCAAGCTGACGAGTTTGAAGATGCGGTGCAAATGATGACGCTGCACAGCGCCAAAGGGCTGGAATTTCCGCTGGTGTTTTTAGCGGGGATGGAAGAAAACCTGTTCCCCCACAAGATGTCTTTAGATGAGCCGGGTCGGCTCGAGGAAGAGCGTCGACTGTGTTATGTCGGTATCACCCGCGCTATGGACAAGCTGGTGATCAGTTATGCCGAAAGTCGGCGCATGCACGGCAATGAAAACTTCAACGCGGTGTCGCGGTTTATTCGCGAAATTCCACAAAACCTGGTGCGCGAAGTTCGTATTCAATCCACGGTCAGCCGTCCGGCGAGCTATTCGTCATCCTCCGCAACCCGGCAAACGGAAGTGGATGATTTCCCCGATTTAAAACTGGGTCAGAGCGTGCTGCACCCGGTGTTCGGCGAAGGCACCATCACCCAGTTTGAGGGTCGCGGTGCTGGCGCTAAGGTGTATGTTAACTTTATGCGCGAAGGCGGCAAGTGGCTGGCGTTGCAGTACGCCAAGCTGGAAGTTGTCTAGCGCCGATTATCTGCCGGGCTTTCACCCGCGGGCAGTGTGCTTTCGCTCTTCGGCTCGGATTGTGATGGGAGCAGACTGCGATCAGTGAGCGTGTTTAAAAACGCAATCAGGTCGTTCTTCTCGTCGGCAGATATACCGAATCCGTGCACAAAAAGGCTCTTATTGCGGTGCTGGCGCCCGTCGCCGGGGAAATTACCCGTCGGGGTATTTCTGCCGCCCGCCGCATAAAAATCAATAACCTCGGCCAGCGTTTCGATGCTTCCGTCGTGCATGTAAGGTGCTGTCAGGGCAATATTGCGCAGCGTTGGCGGTCGAAAAAGCCCCTTGTCCATTTCGTCTCCGGTCACGTCGAACGCACCGCGATCGAATTCCAGCGCTGTCTGCTCGGCATAGAGCCCCGTATTGTGGAACCCCCGCACCGTTGTGCTGCCACCCTCGTGAACCGTCGACTGGCTGAAGTTAAATCCGCCGTGGCAATGTTTACATTCTAATCGTTCCGACATAAACAGGTTTAAGCCGCGAATTTCCTGCTCGGTGAAAATATCCTCGCCATAGTACGCGTAACGGTCGAATTTTGAATCGAACGCGGTGAGGCTGCGCACGTAACTGGCCAGTGCCTTCACAATGTTATCAACAGTTATAACGTCTTTATTAAGCTGTGGAAAAGTCTGGGGAAAGGCAGTTGCAAAAAGCTGTGGATAGGCTGTGTCTTCTGTCAGACGCTGGATGACCCGGTGCTCATTGTGGGTGAGCCCCATTTCGACCGGTTTCTCGTTGTACAACGGTATGATTATCTGTCGTTCAAGTGATGTGAGGTTCGGGTGCGCCCAGGTAAAAGTCGCGTTGTAGGCGACATTGGTGAGGCTGAGGGCATTGCGAAAGTGCCGTTCGCCCGTGCTGCCAGTGGAGGTTGCGAATGGTTCCGCAAATGCAAACTGGGGGTGGTGACAACTGGCGCAGGCCTGTTGATTATTTCCACTCACACGGGTATCGAAAAACAGCTTTTCTCCCAGGGTGACTTTTTCGACAGTCATGGGGTTGTCCACAGGAACCGGCGGCGGACTGAATCCTGGTGGCAGTTGCCATGCCCAGGGCGTGGATTTTTGTCCACAGCCCGCACACACGATGCCGACAGCTATTGCCAGCCAACGGACGATCCACAGTTTATGTGCAAACACCTAGTGAATCCTGTGGAAAAGCTGTTGGGAAGTGCAGTCTGTGTGGCATTCACCGGTGTCGGCATTGAGCCCGATGGTGTCAAACATGGCCCGACACACCGGCTGCATCGCGTAATGCATTGAACAATCCACAGGCTCAGGGCTGTTTATTGGCTCAGGGCTGCTCGACGCGTGCTTGTCCACAAGTGCGGCGAGCGCGCGGATATCCACAGCAATATGATCGCTGGAGGGGTTGTAGTCGGGAAGTGTAATTGTCACTCGGTTCGACTGTGCGCAGGGTGATGCAGGTGGGCGTATGGCAGATGGCGACTGGCAACCCGTGCTGCCGACGTGCAACGCCCATTTGTTGCTCCCTGCGGCATCAATACGCAAGAACTTGTAACCCTGCTGCCAGCTCCAGAACATACCGCTGTCATTCAGTGGAAATGCAGCGGTTAGGGGGTTGGCATGGTTGAGCGCCTCGGGCACACCGACGGTAAAGCGCAGGCCGCGGTAATCTCCGCCGTCGGTGGATAACTGACCGGATACCATCTGCTGGGTCGCTTGATCTGTGAGGTGTACCAATGCCACTGGTTGCTTGCCCGACAGGTGTAGCGGTAGCCATTGTCCGTCATCCCCGCGCAGCTCAATAGCGGACAAATAAAACCCCAGATCGATGCGCGCACCGGTCGGCGCCTGTAATTCAAACCGCAGTTGTGTCGCCTGCTCTTGCGGCGCACAACCGTTCAGCGCGATTCCCAATGCGAGCAGGATCGCGCTTTTACAACTCTTTACCTGTTTAAACACCACTTATTACCTGTTTCAACACCACTTAGCTACCATCGGTTTTATAGTTCACCTTTCACTATTTTCATTCATAGCTTGGAAAAATCCAACATGACGAGCAAAACAATACAAGGATTCGTAGCAATATCGCTGCTGTTGGTCGGTATATCAGCGGCATTCGCGGATGATAGTAGGCCGCGTTATGTTTCCGGTGCGGGCGCGGACAAAGGCAACTGCAGCAATATGTTTCGCCCGTGCCGCACAATTGCCTACGCGGTGCACCAAGCGGGCAAATTTGACAGCATCAAAGTTGCGGCCGGTGAGTATGACCTGCAGGGGTTAGATAACCTGATCCTGCTACTGAGCGCGGACGTCACCGCCGGTTACGACACCATCACCCATTTTACGCAGCGCGACGTGCAGCGCACTCGCTCACAACTTCAGGGCGTACCGCCCGAGTACCGCGAGCACTTCGAGAATCTCGGCTTCCAGGTGATCGTCGACCGCAAGGGAAAAACCATAGCGCGTTCGGATGTGCATCAGCTTCGGCAAAAACTTTCGGTGTCTGCCATGGATCACGGGCCTGCGGCCTGCACCAATGGCAGCGCGGGCAGTTTTGTCTGCGCTGGTATCGATCTGCTCAGCCACCTGAGTTTAGCAACGCTTGGTGCGACGGCGGCCAACGATATCTGGGGTTATGTGGATCTGAACAGTTTGCGGGAGTACGTGATTATCGGCCTGAACAATGGCGCCGCGATCATTGATGTGACTGAGCCGGAAGCGCCTCAGGTCGTCAGCCGCTACAACGGTCCGGATTCGGTGTGGCGCGACGTAAAGGTGTATCAATACTGGGACGCCGCGAATACTCGTTGGCGCGCCGTGGCTTATATCACGACGGAGACTTCGGCGGGGCTTGCGGTTATTGATTTGAGTCGTTTACCAAACGGGACTGTCACCCTGGCGGAGAACGCTGACTTTAGCACCGCCCACAATGTTGGCTTACTTAACGCGAACTTCGCCTACGGTACGGCGGAATCTGTTGTAGGCGGTCAGCTACTGATTGCGGGTGCGGACAAAAATCGCGGTAATTTCCGCGTTTACAACCTGGCTTCGCCTCTCGCGCCTTCGCTCAGCACGGTGAGCGACACAGGCTATATGCACGACGCCGCACCGGTGGCGATTGACGATGCCCGTGCTGCGAGTCAATGCGGTGACGGTGTGCACTGCGAGCTGATGGCCGATTTCAATGAAGACAGTTTCGATGTGTGGGATCTCACTCCCGGCAGTGCGCCCGCGTTATTGTCCCGTACCCAGTACAGCGACATGGCTTACGTGCATTCCGGCTGGTGGAGCGAAGACGGTCAGCTGTTGTTTGTACAGGACGAGTTGGACGAACTGCAACACGGATTGCACACGACGCTGCGCCTCTACCATATGCAGGATGTGGGGGCGCCGCAATTGCTCTCGCTCTGGCAAGGCCCGACCAGCGCCATCGACCACAACGGTTACGCGCGTGGCAACCGCTATTACATGTCTAACTACATGGCGGGGCTGACGGTGGTCGATTTCAGCACACCGCAAACTCCGGTTCGCAGCGGGTATTTTGATACCTACCCCGCAAGCAGCATGGCTGGCTTCGACGGTGCCTGGGGCGTTTATCCGTTTTTGCCATCCGGCACCCTCGCGGTCAGCGACATCAGTGGCGGCCTGTTTTTACTGCGGGAGCAGCGTCCACCAGAACCAAGCGGCGGTGTACTGGAATTTAATGCAGAGGACATCTGGGTGAATCCGGGAAGCGCTGTTCCTGTCAGTATTTCGCGCTACCATGGCTCGGGCGGCGATCTGAGCGTGAAACTTTTACTGAAAACACTGGGCGATGGCGCCACCGGTGCGACTTTATCGGAATCCACCCTCACCTGGCCGCACCGCGATTTCAGCGATAAGACCGTCACCCTGACCTTGCCGGACAACGCCGCCGACCATGGGCCACTGCTGCTTACACTGGTGTCGCCGCAAGGCCAGGGACGACTTGGGGTACGCAACAGTTTGCGTATTCACCCCCACAACTCAGCAAGTGCACCGACTTTGCAACTGCTGGAGACAGCGATACGTGTGCCGGATCTACAACAGACAACGCGCGTGGTCGTCGCCCGGCAGGGCGACATCAGTAGTGCATTGGAAATGCGGTGGACACTGCAGCCAGAACTGGCGGGACAACAGCAAGGGACCCTCCGCTGGGATGCGGGCACAGGCAAACCACAAACGCTTGAATTGCCGGTGGATGCGGCTGCGGGCCGGTCAGTACTCAGTCTGGCATCCGACAACGCAATACTCACGAGTGACTGCGTTTGGTTGCAAGTGGACCTGCCAGCGCGAACAACACTGCCAGAATGCGATGCGGCGTTGCCGCCTAACCTCACCGACGGTGGAACAGATGAAGATGGCCGAGCACAAACCAGCAGCGGTGGCGGCGGTGCCTGGGGCCTACCCTGGCTGTGGCTTGCGCTGTGCTTAATTGCCCGACGCAATTGTCGCCGTTAAGGCAGGGTTCATAGTTCCCTGACTATAAAGTGCTAACATACCGCCGCAAAAAAATCGGCGGGTATCGCCCGAATAAACAAGGAGATCAACCATGAAACTTTTTACCAAATCCGCGCTGGCGCTTGTAATAGGCCTGGCCAGCACGCAGTCCTTCGCCGGGGGTGAATCCGGAATCTATATTGGCGGAAGTATTGGTCGCGCTTCGTTGGATACCAAAGATACAGACTACGATCTGAGCGAAGAAGCCTCCAGCTACAAAGTGTTGGTTGGCTACAACTTCGGGCTGCTGCCGTTTCTGGACCTCGCGGTGGAAGCGGATTATCGCAGTTATGGCGAGTTCGAAAATAATGTGGCCAAATCTGAGCTCACCTCCATCGATGCCTATGGTCTGGTGGGTATGAACTTCGGCCTGGCTGGTGTGTTTGTAAAATACGGTTATGCCAATACCGACGTGGATAGTGTGATCGGCGATCAGGATTACAACGAATCCGATACCAGCCCTTCCTACGGCATAGGCGCAAAAGCCAGCCTGCTGGATTTCACCTTCCGTGGCGAATACGAATACTTCGATCTGCAAGATACCGACGACCTGTCGATGGTCTCTGTGGGCGTTACCTACACTTTCTAACCTCTACCCAGGTCGAAGCGTCCTCAGGCCTTATCCCTTCGGCCTCCTTAAAGTACAGCAACGCGGTCGCGCAGAGCGACCCGTTGCGCTAGCTACTGAACCCATTCAGGACCAGCGCGACTACCACCACTTGCGGCAGTGTGAGCAGGGGCAAAAACAGCGCAATCTTCCACGACCGCGTGGCATCTTTCAGCACCATAATTTCCGTGTAATCGGTACTGACGCCGGTCATTAGGAAGCCGAAGCTATTGCCGGGTGCAGCGGCGCGGGTAAAGATATCGGCAGCAATCGGGGTGGAGCCTTCTGAGCAAACTTCCAGCACCGTGGCAGCAATCAAAGTTACCGCCAACCCTAATGCCGTTGGGCCAAAGTACTGACTGAAATAATCCGGCGGCACGAAGGTGCGAATCAGCGCTGCCAGCAGTATGCCGAACATCAACCAGCGTATGACCATGCGGGATTCTCTCACCCCATCCTTCACAAATTGCCACCAACCCGCGCGGGTGTAATTGCCCTGGGCCAGCGCGGTGCGGGCAGCGGGCCAGAATTGGAAATCGTCGTCCAATGGGGTGGAATTGGGGTTGGCAGGCAAGGTGCCGCGCTTAACCAGCGCATCGAACATCAAGCCGGTTGCAATAGCAATGACTGCCGACAGCAGAATAAATGCGATGGTCCAGCCGAAGCCGATCAGCGCAATCAGAATGAGTGTCAGCGAGAACGAATTCCAGGGGCTGGCAATGAGAAACGCCATCACCTGACCGATGGAGGCACCGCGTTCATAGAGCTTTGCGCCAACCATCAAAATACCGTGGCTGCACAGGTCCAGCAGTAAACCGGCGCCGGTCGCGCGCAACATGCCGTTGAACCCGCCGTGGGTGCCCAGCACGGACATCACCAGGTCTCGCGGAACCTTGCTGAGCAACGCAACCATAAATACGCCGAGCACAAGGCCCCATGCCATGGTGTTGAGTAGATCGTAGATGGCATGGCTCATGGTGAGCAGTGCATTTGCCGTGTGTTCAACCCCAAGATAGCTAGCGAACAGGTAGTTGGCGTAGCCGACCAGCACGCCCGTTAACGAGCCCCAGAGCAAGTAATCGATGCGGCCCTTGGGCGTGTCGCAACAACTGGAGGTAGATTTTGTGCTGTTCGCTGCAGGACTACTGGTGCTGCCACAACAACTGCTGACGGTCGCCGCGCTGGACGCCGACGCGGTGCTTTGACTGCTGGCCGATGCACTGCTGGAACAACAGCTATCCTGCGTGCTGGCTTTAGCCTGGGATTGATGATCGCTGGCGGACGTGTGGCAGGATACCGTATCGCCGCTGGCACTGGCGTGGGCCACGGCCTGGCCTTCTTGACTGGAGCTACAACAGGTTTTGGACACAAATCCTCCTATTGGAGAGTAAATGGCTGAGCCCGTGTGGGCGGAGCGCGGAAACTATGCAGGCGGGCGAGTTAGCCTGCGCGTGGTCAAAAAGCGGGAGCTGGGCTAATGCTATGCTCTTGGCTCAGCAATGCAAGGAGTCCTTATGATCGCACAGTTAAAAATTCCGCTTCGCTTGGGGGTCGTGTTGGCATTGTCGACAGGTGCGCTTGGCAGCGCTGCAGCACCCAGCCCTGAATCGATCTACAACGCCTATTGTATTGCCTGCCACGGTGCTGACATGAATCAGGGGCTCGGCGGTAGCCTGGTAGACGCAGAATGGAAGCATGCACAAACCGATGCGCAAATCGCCAACCTTATCCGCACCGGGTTGCCAGCGAAAGGTATGCCGGCTTTTGGCAAGATGCTGGATGATGCCCAGGTAGAGGGGTTAGTGACGTTGATTCGCAGTAAGGCAGAATCCCCGGCTAAAACGGAATAACCGTACAAGCAGCCGTATCAAAAAACTTACTTAGAGTAATTTACGCTGTACCGGACGTGGCGCTTGCGGTAAAGGGTGGTCGATCTTTTGCACCAAATCGCCCAAACGAATTTCGCCTCCACACAGTATTTTCGCGCATAACCCACCGTAGCCCAGCATTGCGGCAACCGCGCCTTTCCCTAATGTCGATTCCATTCGTGAGCAGGGGTGACACAAGGCACCCGCCTCGATTATAACCTGCGAACCTACCCGAATCTGTTGGTAGCGCAGTGCATTTAGATTAACGCCGCTAACCACCAGATTGCGGCGCAAAAGTGCTGGCGGAATCTCGTTGAGCCCCAGGTGACCGCAAATCTGTGTAATAAACTCACGGCTGATCAAGGTGACCTGCCGCCCGGAGCCGGGAGTTTTGGCTATGCGGTGGTCCCCCTCCAGGCCGCGCTCCGCAATTGCCCGCACGGCGTCCACCTCGACAATTTCGCCTTTATGTTTGCTGCGCAAGCCGATCCACTCCAGCTTGCCGGCAGGAAGATCGCGACATAAACGGCCGATCAGGTGTTGCTGGCTCATAAGCGAAATCCCAAATGCTGCTCTATGCTTAATTAGTGTATGGTTTTAGCGACGTATTTTGTGCCATGTTTGCAGCCCCCAAAGCAATCCTAGTAATTGAAGACAACCCCGACAATCAGCAGCTGGTAACCTGGATTCTCGAAGACGAAGGCTACCAGGTGGCTTGCGCGGATACTGCCGAGGACGGCCTGGCGCTGTTAGAAGATACTCGCTTTGACCTGATTTTGATGGATATTTCCCTCCCGGGTATGGATGGCAAAGAAGCCACCCAGCAGATCCGCAACACACCGCACCTTAAAGACATTCCGATTTTGGCGCTCACGGCGCACGCGGTGCAAGGAGAGCGCGAAGCAATCGTTGCCAGCGGTGTCGACGGCCTAATGACCAAACCACTGGACGAAGAAGAGCTTCTGAAAACGCTGTTTAGTCTGTTCAACCCCGAGCCAACATAGCTAAGGCCATCTTGTCGCGTTCTGGCCAACGATAGATTTCCACTGTAGCCGCGCTTTCGTATGTTTCAGCGGATGCGCTGTCCATGGCGACCGACACCACCTGCCCACCCTGTGACCAGCTGAGCCAGGCCACCCCAGTGCCGTGTTCGTCTTGCGAGGTGCGTACCCGCCAGGGTTGCGCATCGCGCTCGAGGGCGATGCGCAAGTGGCGAGCAGCGCGAACAATACTGCTATCGCGCAATTTCACCTGGCTTTCCAGCAGCGTCCACAGCAGGGTAAACACCTGTGCTTTGTCCGCTGATGGAGCGCTGTGCACGGCAGTCGCGGTGGCAGCGTTGAGAAAATGCTCGGGCGACTCCCATGCCCGGTTCTTTCTGCCGCGGTCCATGTCTTCTATATCAACCCCAATGGGGTGCGATGCGATAGCCACTGCCACCGCACCGCGACAGTGTGAAATGCTGAACTGCAGGTTGGGTACGGTTGGCAGGAAAGGTTTGCCGTTTTCCGTGTATGCGAAGTTTACCTGTGTAAGGCTAACGCCAAGCTGGTCGGCGAGTAAGCGCTTACACATAAACCGCGCCTGGAGAAAGCGTACAGCGGCAGGTTCACGCATACGGCTTACCCGCGCGCACTCGTCTTGGTCGAGAAAATCCGCGTATGAATCCTCAGAAAACGACGTGAAATCCGCCGCATTACAAATGTGCAACTGGAGCATGGTAAGGTTGAGTGGTGGTGATCGGTGGGATTATGCCTCGGCGTCATCGGTATCCACAACGCAGCGGTTGCGGCCATCGGCCTTGGCCTGGTAGAGCGCTTTGTCGGCCCGTTGAAACGCAGTTTCAATCGTATCGTCGCTGCGGAATGCCGAGATACCGAACGATAGGGTGATTTTGACCGGGTCGTCGCCGAAGCGAAAGGCGGCCTTGGCCACTGCAGCGCGAATTTTGTCGAGCACCGAGCGACTTTGGCTCGCACTGGTTTCAGGTAGCAAGATCACGAACTCCTCGCCACCGTAGCGCGCGACGAAGTCCACTTTGCGCAGGCGCGTGGAAATCAAGCGAGCGATCAGCTTTAACACCCTGTCGCCAGTCTGGTGGCCGAAATTGTCGTTAATCTTTTTGAAGTGGTCGATATCGCACACGGCAATGCCGAGCGGCCGGCTGTAGCGGGTGAAGCGGCGATACTCCTGGTACACCCGTTCGTTGTACGCCTCCCGGTTAGGCAGGCCAGTGAGGCTGTCGTGGGTTGCCCGGTAGCGTTCTTCTTCGAGCAGTTCCTTGGTTTTACTGGATTCGCTTTCTATCGACTCCACCTTCGCCAGCAGTGCCTGTAATTGGTCGCTCAGGTTGGCGTTTTCCGCCCGCAGGTGTCCACTATGGAATTCGGCCAGCGCTTTGTGGATAACGTCAAGATGGTTAGTCACCGCTTGCTTCAGACTCTGAATTTCGGTACTGGCGGCTAGCGAGGCGTGGATTTTCTCCACTTCGTCGCCGACTTTTTTACTCAGGGTTTGCGCTGCCTGCTGGACTTGGTTCTCCTGCTCCAACGCAATACCCAGCACATCAGAAATACTGCGCAGCTCGGCGTTCACTTGCAGCAGGTATTGGCTGAACTCCCGATCGACGTCCAGGTAGCGCTGCATCAGAATATCGCGCAGGTCGTCCAGAGTGACCGCAAGGGCAAACCAATCGAGCCCACGCTGTATCCGGGCGCGGACGATATCCACCTTGTGGCGCACGATATCGTTTGGCTCGATAGACTCCACCAGGTTGCGCAGGGTGCGACAAATGCGCTCAGCGACCTTGTCGAAATCGTCCTCAGCCAGCAGATGATTGGCTGGTTTCAAGGGCGCGGGCACAGTGTTCAGATCAGCGCCGCCGGCGGGCGCAAGCTGTAAGTTTTCATCGGTGAGTTCAGCGCTGACGGACTTGCGTTGCAGCTCCGGGGTTTCCACCGATTCAGCGCGGGACTGCACGGTACGCCCGCCTCTGAGGCGCTGCCAGAAACCCGCCTTGGGGTTCATCGCCGCTTCCAGCGCCGCTTGCTGGAGCAGCGTCACTTCGCCGAGAACAAGAGGGTAACTGCGGTAATTGTGGAGTGATTGCTCCATCGCCCTTGCCGCCGATTGCACCTTGCGTGCGAGGTCATCGGGCAGTTGCAGTACCAACAGGCCCTCGAGCATTGCGCGCATTTTACCGGCGGCGGTACTGTGTTCGCTGTCGCGCAGGCGCTCGAACTGGATTACCGCTTTTTGCACCCGTTCAAACTGATCGACAACCTGATGCCCACTGGCGCCGCGCATGCGATCTTTCAGCAGCAGTAGCTCGGCATCAAGGGTTTTGTCTAAACCCTGTGCAGCCGCTGCCAGATGATTTAGCGCCTTGCGCAACATTTCCAATTGAAACTGAAATTGCTTTTCTTGCCGTTCCTGGTCTGCCAGCGCTTGGAGGTACTTCTCTTTGTAACTACCACCCGCTGTTTCCACCATGCCCGGCCCCTTTTATTGGCGTTTCAAATAGGGCAAGTATAGACCTGCGCAGGCAGGGCGCGCAGCTGCAGCACAGACGGGTTGAGGTTAAGTGGCGGATAACAGCTTGTGGTCTTCGCTAAAGCGCCAGTGGGGTTCAAAGTCAATTTCAAATAAGTGTCCATCCGGGCAGGTGAAAAAGCCATTAACCCCCCAGGGGGTGCGGGTCACGGGCTTTACGATTGGCGCGCCTGCAGACTTTGCGCGCGCCAGGCATTCGGCAACGGCATCCGGTGTATCTACCAAATAGGCGAAAGCCGCGCCCCGGTAGCCGGTAGGCGGCTGCTGTTGGTGACCAAAAACTTCTTTGCTGAAATGCTGCCAGCTGAGCAGGCCCAGCGCATAGCCACCCATATCGATGCGGACAAATCCGTCGTCTGAACTTGCGCAGGCACGCCAGCCGAGACTGGCAAAGAATGCCCGACTGCGAGCAAGGTCGGCGACGCCGAGGAGGACTAGATGAAGCCGTTGGCGCAATGGGCGGGCGTTGCCGGTAAAGTCGGGCAAACGGGTTCCGGGGGCGCATTGCAAGATATCCATATGTACTCTCCTCTGGCGTAATGGTGTTAAGTGACGCCCCGGAACTGGTTGAAGGGGGTCACCATTGCAATCAGTGTAATTGTTTGTTTTTATTTACTAATTAGACAAATATTAAATTGTTAATTAGGCAATAACTAATAATGGAATCTTTGCCCTGCACGCTTGCCGAACTGCGCCAATTCGTCGCGGTAGTCGAGACCGGTGGCTTTACCGCTGCCGCACACCGGCTGCATCAAACCACTGCCTCGGTAAGCCTGGCGATCAAGCGCATGGAGACCCAGCTGGGGGCGCGATTGTTCGAGCGCAGTACGCGCAATCTGCAGCTGACTGAGCAGGGCGCCCAGTTCTACCAGGTGAGTAAGCGAACGCTGAGTGTGTTACAGGAAGGTGTCGAATCACTGCGGGTGAGTCAGGATGCGGTGCGGGGGCCGCTGGTGATTGCCGCTCCCGGCGATCTGGCACTGACACTGCTCGGGCGCATGCTGCGCGAGTTTCAGCATAAATTTCCGGAAGTGGCACTGGATCTCAGGGTAAGCGATTCCGTCAGCGGTGTTGTGGGAGAAGGTATTGATCTGGCATTGCGATACGGTCCCCTACCCGACTCCGAATTGGTCGCGCGCGAATTACACACGGGTCGAAGGCTGCTGTGCGCCAGCCCCGACTACCTTAACCGCGCAGGTGTTCCGCGATCCCTGGCCGATCTCAGCGAGCACCGCTGCCTGTGTTTTCGCCGCAGTGGTCGCGCTGATACCCAGTGGCAATTTATGCAAGAGGGTGAGCGGTTTGCGGTGACGGTGAACTGCGCACTGGTGACGGATAACAGCGCGGTCGCGCGCGACTGGGCGCTGGCCGGCGAGGGCCTGGTGTATAAATCCGGGTTGGATGTGTACGATGATATAGCGGCGGGGAGGTTGCGAACGGTACTAACTGACTATCAGGGAATACAAACACCGCTTTTTGCGGTCTATGCCGGTGCTCAGTATCAGCCGCGTCGGTTGCGTGAACTGCTGGCGTTTTTGCAGGCGGCTTTTGCCCGGATACCCGATTGAGAGACAAAAATCCCGGGACCAGCCCGGGATTTTTGTCTGAAATGGCAGTTAGTTGCGGTTACTTGCGCTCACGCTTGATCTTGTCGATCAGGAAATTTGCCACCTGGAACATTTGCTCGTGGCCACCAGCGGAACCGGTAGTGATTTTGTAGCGGCCATCAACCATCAATTCAGGTGTACCCCGCAAACCGGCAGCGCGTGCACGCGCATCTCCGGCCTGAACCTGGCTGGTGACACCAAAGGACGAATAGGCCTTTTTAAAATCGTCCTCTTTCACGCCAAAGGTGGTGAACAGCTCGGCCATCTCGTCGACTGTGCCCAGGCGCTTTCGTTTTACATGGATGGTGTCGAAGACCACTGGGTGGGCTTTGTCCCAAACGCCCAGCGCTTTGGCGGCGTAGAAGGTGCGCGCATAGTGCTCCCAGGCTTTGTTAAATACCGCCGGGGTTTGCACAAATTCGACGCCGGCAGGCATGGTGTTCTTTTCCCAGGCATGCACCGCGGTTTCAAAATGGAAGCAATGAATGCAGCCGTACGAGAAAAATTCGGTAACTTCGATTTTGTCTCCGGAAACGGTTTTTACGGGCTCGGCGAGGACGGTGTACTCGCGTCCTTCCTGGTACTGCACCTGCACAAAATTGCCCGCGGGGCTGTCTGCGGCTTCGGCGCGAGCAATTAGCGATGGGGTGACAGATGCGACAGACGCATCCTTATCGCCACAGGCGCCTAAAAATAATACAAGAGCGATGAGTGCTGCAATGTGTCGCATGGGAGTTCTCCTAGCGGTTGCTTATCGTTGTTATGGGCTCGAACGGCCACAGCGTTTAAGGACAGAAAAAAGGCAGGAAAATTCCCGGCAAAAAGGTGGCCTGCGCTAATTTGTGAGCGCAGGCACAAGGGGCTATTAATTCAGGCCCGCGATAAAGTTGGCTACTGCGTCGATTTCTGCGTCACTCATGTGCTGGGCAACGCCGCGCATAATCATTGCATCGCCGTCATTGGTGCGATTACCCGCGCGGAAATCACGCAATTGTTTGGCGATGTAGTCCGCGTGCTGGCCGCTCAGATGAGGAAAGCCTGCGGGCGAATTACCTGCGCCGGTCGGAGAGTGACAGCCACTACAGGCCGGAACACTGGATTCCTGGTTGCCTGCACGGTAGATTTTTGCACCGAGATCCAGGCTGCTCACCTGTACACCGGAGTTGAGTTGAACTTTGGTGTCTTTCGAGCCAGACAGCTGGGTGGTTTTGCTGGCGAAGAATGCCGCGATGTTTTCCAGGTCGGTTTGGCTCAGGTTGTCGAGTTGACCAGCCATTTGAGGAATGCTGCGCGCGCCGGATTTAACGTCCATCATTTGCTTTAGCAGGTACTTTTCGCCTTGGCCGGCAAGCTTTGGGAACATCGAGACAGCGCTGTTGCCGTCGGCACCGTGACAAGCGGAGCAAGCGGCTACCAGCTTGGCACCTTCTTTGGCATCTCCGGCAAAAACCGCATTGGCGAATAGCGCCGTGCTCAGCAAACCGAGAGAGAAAAACATGCTACGAATTGGGTTCTTCATTGTTGTATCCGTTATTTAGCGTCGTTTGGCTGTGATTTCGCGGGTTGGTGCTGGCCGAGACAACCGGAACCGGGAGGAAATTTTACGCTAGAATGGCGCCCGGGTTGCAGCCGTGTGGGTTCAGCCCTTTAAAAAGTAGGCGCATTATACCCATTGTGCCTGTCTATCACACCACCAAAACCTATCCGGACCTTGTCGATGACGGAAATCAACTTCCGAAATGCTCAATTTCTAATCAGTGCGCCCTCCCTGCGTGAATGTCCCGCCGAAGAAGGTGCTGAGGTGGCCTTTGCCGGCCGCTCCAATGCAGGCAAGTCCAGTGCTATCAACTGCCTTACCAACAATGGCAAGCTGGCGCGCACCAGTAAAACGCCGGGTCGGACCCAGCTAATCAACTTTTTCTCGCTCGGTCAGGGTGCTCAGCAGCGGCTGGTGGATTTGCCGGGTTATGGCTACGCCAAGGTACCTCTGGCCACCAAGCGCGAGTGGCAGGCGCATCTTTCGGAATATTTATACAAACGCAAGTGCTTGCGGGGCCTGGTGTTACTCATGGATATTCGCCACCCGATGCAGGAATTCGACACCATGATGCTGAACTGGGCCGTAGACGCCAACATGCCCGTGCACCTGCTGCTGACCAAATCGGACAAGCTCAAGCGCGGCGCGGCTAACAATACGCTGTTGCAGGTTAATCGTTCACTGAAAGAATCCGGCGTACAGGACCTGGTGAGTGCGCAGATTTTTTCTTCGCTGAAGAATGTTGGCGTACAGCAACTGGAGCAGGTTATCACCGGTTGGCTCAACCTCCCTGCCGGCGAAGACGAAGCATCCGTTAAAAATTAACCGTAATAAAACCTCCCCGGTTTTTATGATTAAAAATTCTTTTTAACCCCGTTTTTTTGCGCTTGAAAAAAAATTCCCCAACCCTACTTTGTGCTTGAGCTCGCGCAACCGCGAGTTTCAAGCAACGCAGGGTAGCCGCACACGGTGCCTTGTTATTGTCTTTGTTTCGTATTGCTTCAACTGGAGGATATGTTATGAACACAATCGATCTTTCCCCTCTCTACCGCAACAGCATTGGCTTCGACCGTATGGCATCACTCCTTGATGCCGCACTGCGAAACGATCCTGTTTCATCCGGTTATCCACCCTATAACATTGAAGCGCTGGACGAAAACCGCTACGCCATTACTCTGGCGGTTGCCGGTTTTAGCGAGCGTGAATTAACGTTAAGCGTGGAAAACGGTGTACTCGCTGTTCGCGGAGAAAAAGCCAAAGATGACTCCCGCAAATATCTCCATCAGGGTATTGCCAATCGTTCGTTCGAACGCAAATTCAACCTGGCGGAATATGTGGAAGTGACTGGCGCCGATATGGCGAATGGGTTACTCACCATTAATCTGGTGAAGAATATTCCAGAAGCCATGAAGCCGCGCACCATCGCCATCAACCAGAGCGATGACAGTCGCAGCTTGTCGCACGAGTCGGTACAAGCCGCTTGATGTGAACTCGGTCGATGGTCGCGCCCTTTCGGCGCGGCCGTCTTTTTCTCCGTTAGCCCTCTTTTTTGGTCTGGAGGTAAAGCGATGAATATTCAGCAATTAAATCCCTGGAACTGGTTTAAACACGAACAAAATAACGTAGCAAAGGCACAGGTGCCGGTGCAGAAAAGTTCGGCCCACAAGAGTCCACTCGCCGAAGATGAAACTTTTCCTCCAATCCTGCGTCTACATCGGGAAATCGACCGTCTGTTTGACGATGTATTTTCCGGTTTTGGTTTTGGCAGCGCACCGGCTAATTTACTGCAGGGCATTTCCGGTAGCGGATTTAACCCGCAGATTACCATCGCCGGTGGTGATCGCCATTACGATATTGAACTGGAAGTGCCTGGGTTAGGCGAACAGGATCTAAGCGTGGAATTGCAAGGCGATCTGTTGCTGATTCGTGGCGAAAAACAGGAAACATCTGAAAGCGACGACAAACATTTTTATCGCGTGGAGCGCCGCTACGGCAAATTTCAACGCACGTTGAACCTGCCTGCCGATGCCAATCGCGATGATATTACTGCAGAGCTGAAAAATGGCGTACTTAAACTGTCCATTGCTCGCACTGCGGTGGCACCCAAGGATGTGAAAAAAATCGCCATCCATTAACTGTGAGTATGGCGCCCTCTGGGGCGCCATTTTTGTTCCAGGAGATTAACATGTTAAACAGACCTCAGCTAAGGCAGTGGTTAATCGTCGCTTGTGCCTTACTTATGGGAGCTGCATCCACGCCGGGCTTCGCCGCTCTACCCATGACAGATTCTCAGGGTGAACAGTTGCCGTCGCTGGCTCCCATGCTGAAAAAAGTCAATTCTGCCGTGGTCAATATTGCCACTTATTCTACCTTGCAATACAAAGAAAACCCGCTGCTTAACGATCCGTTCTTTCGCCGTTTTTTTAATGTGCCCGACGATTACCAGCAGCAACAGCCTCGTTCGCGCAAGCAGCAACAGAGCGCGGGTTCTGGGGTGATAGTTAATGCCAAAGACGGAATCGTAATGACCAATTTTCACGTGGTGAAAGACGCGGAAGAAGTGATGGTCAGCCTTATTGACGGCCGCGCGTTTAAAGCTGAAGTCTTAGGTAAAGATCCAGGCCTCGATATCGCTGTTTTAAAAATCGATGCCGACGATTTAACTGATATTCCGCTGGCCAATTCCAGCGAGATGGAAGTGGGCGATTTTGTGGTCGCTATCGGCAACCCGTTCGGCCTTGGCCAAACAGTCACCACCGGTGTGGTGAGCGCGCTGGGTCGCAGTGGCTTGGGCATTGAAGGCTTCGAGAATTTTATTCAAACCGATGCATCGATTAACCCCGGTAATTCCGGTGGTGCACTGGTAAATTTACGCGGCGAACTCATCGGCATTAACACGGCGATTATTGCACCCGCCGGTGGTAACGTAGGTATTGGTTTTGCTATCCCCATAAACATGGCCGAAGCCAGCATGACGCAAATTCTTGATCACGGCGAGGTGCGTCGCGGGCAAATTGGTGTCGGTATTCAGGACATTACGCCAGATTTACGTCAGGCATTTAATCTGGATAAAGGCGTGCACGGTGTGCTGATAACCAACGTGCTCGAAGACTCTCCAGCGGAAGACGCCGGTTTGAAATCTGGCGACATCATTATTGGTGTCGACAAGGAAAAAACATTGTCTGCGGGTCAGTTGCGCAGCCAGCTTGGCATGGTGCCCGTGGGCGACAAAGTGAAATTGACTGTATTGCGCAACGGCAAAACCAAAACCATCACCACCAAGGTGGGGTCGCCAGATGATGTATTGGCATCCAATACAGAGATGCATCCTTTGCTGGAAGGTGCGAAGTTTGAAGAGAGCCAGGACCCTTCCGCGATCGAAGTGGTGTCGCTTGCACCAAGTTCGGTTGCTGCTGCAAGTGGCTTGCGCCCCGGCGATCTCATCACCAGTGTGAATCGCATTCGCGTGAAGAGCCTGGCGGAATTTAAACAGGCACTGGATTCCAACAAAGATTCGATCCTGCTGCATGTGAATCGCCGCGGTGGCTCGTTCTATCTCGTTATCCGCTAGTTTATCCGGGGGCGTCGCTAGCGGCGCTCCTATCTCTACTTGCTAATCCCTTCCCCGCGTACCCGTCAATTCCCAATCTATTTATCGCTGCTAGGCTTGTTTCACTGCTGGACTTGTTTCGCTGCGAGCTAGCCTTTGGCGATTCGTCCGCAACCTGTCGCTCACGCCAGGCTTGGCAAGATAGGTCGTCTATTGTTGTTGGAGAATCGCGCCATGCGGCCAGATGCAGAGTGCGGGCACCACAGCCACCCGCCAATTCAGCTAGTGCACTACCAGCCAAGATATGCTGTGGCGTGCAGCGCACTGGTGCGGGCGAGTTTCGAGCGGTTTGTTGCCGCGGATATCAGCCCAGAGGGACAGAACCATTTTTTCAGCATTGTTGCCCGCGTGCTCGGTGACGACTATGCCGCATATACTACCTTCTGTGCGCTGCGCAATGAGGAGCCAGTCGGCATCATTTCAATGCGCGAGAAGTGTCATTTAAGCCTGTTTTTTTGTGATCCAGGGAGCATGGGCCATGGCCTGGGGCGGATGATGCTCGCGGCACTGGAGCGGCACCTCATCAGCGCGCACCCGACGGGCTGTGAACTTACCGTGAATTCGTCACTGTTTGCCGTTAACATTTATCGCCGGCTGGGGTTTGAGGTGTGCGGTGAACCCACATCGAACAATGGCATCCTTTTTCAATCGATGGTGAAATTTATCCAGCCCCCGGAGCACGCTTCCTTAAACGATAACCTGTGACCGGTAGAGCGAGCGATTCCAGAAGGTTTGGTTAGATGCTAACCGAGCGCCGCATTTGCTTTGCCGGCGTATTTAAACAGTGCGTTAACTGCTGACGCCAAAGGACTACAATTATGAAATTGTTAATTATTATCGCTTTAACCATCGCTATGGTGTTCACCACTCGCCTGGTCAGAGACTGGATGATCCGCCTCGGCCAAAAAAAATCAGTGGATGCTTACAGGGTAAGCTACATTACCAAAACCCTTAATTTTGCGATTTTGATCGTATTCGTAATGATTATTGTGAGCTTTCTGGGGCTTCAGTATTCGCAAGTGACTATTTTCCTTTCATCCATTTTCGCGGTGTTGGGGGTAGCGCTGTTTGCGCAGTGGTCCATTCTTTCTAACATTACCGCGAGTTTAATTATATTTTTCAGTTTTCCTTACCGGGTGGGTGAACACATCAAGGTTGTTGATAAAGACGATGATATCAGCGGTACTGTTGAGGGGATTGGCCTGTTCCATGTAATTATTCGCCGTGGCGACGACCTGATCACCTATCCCAACACGTTAATTTTACAAAAAGCGGTAATTAAAAAGTCGGATACTGCGGTACCTGCGCCTGCCGCGCCTTTAGACGAAAACTAAGCCTCAACCCGCTTTTACTACAGGAAATAATCCATGGCTGCAGGAAGCCTTCTCGCGCTGCTCGACGATATTGTGACCGTCCTGGACGACGTGTCGGTAATGACTAAGGTTGCGGCAAAAAAAACCGCAGGTGTGCTGGGCGACGACCTGGCGCTCAATGCTGAGCAGGTCAGCGGTGTTCGTGCCGAACGGGAGCTGCCCGTGGTGTGGGTAGTTTTTAAAGGTTCGGTGCTCAACAAAATTATTCTGGTTCCCGCTGCACTATTGATTAGCGCCTTGGCGCCATGGCTGGTGACTTACTTGCTAATGCTGGGCGGGTTATACCTCTGTTACGAGGGCGTCGAAAAAGTTTGGCATGCTATCGCACACAGAGATGCGAATGCGGCACACAATGAAGAACTGAAACAAACGTTACGCAACCCGCAGGGCGATCTAAAAGCGTTTGAAGAACAAAAAATCAAAGGGGCCATTCGCACCGACTTTGTTTTGTCTGCGGAAATTATTGTAATCGCCTTGGGAACTGTGGCTGCAGCCAGTTTTCTTAATCAGGTGATTGTCGTCAGCCTTATAGCAGCGGTAATGACGGTGGGTGTTTATGGCGTGGTGGCTTTTATCGTTAAGTTGGATGACATGGGTCTGGCGCTGATGCAACGTCGGGGCACTAGCCGGTGGGCAAAATTGAAACGGCGATTTGGCGCAGCCCTGCTGGCGTTTTGCCCCTGGTTGATGAAAGGGCTCTCGGTGCTGGGTACCGCAGCCATGTTTTTGGTGGGTGGCGGCATATTGGTACACGGGATCGGCATCCTGCACCACCTGGTGGAGCATTTGCATCTACCGTGGCCTGGATTAATGAACATCTTACTCAATTTAATTGTTGGCCTGGTTACCGGCAGCCTGGCTCTGTTAATCATGACTGGCATCCAGCGCCTGCGTGGCGCCTAAGGTGGCAAGTGCTCAATTGATATCGAAGCACGACTATTTTTTGGAGACAAACTATGCAATATCGACGACTTGGTAAAACTGGCCTGCAATTGAGTGCCCTTTCTCTCGGTTCCTGGGTCACGTTCGGCAAGCAGGTACATCTGGATGCCGCAACCGCCATGATGAAAACTGCGTTCGAACTGGGTGTGAATTTTTTTGACAATGCCGAAGGCTATGAGCAGGGCTCATCGGAAAAAGTCATGGGGGAGGCTTTGCAAGCGCTGGGTTTGCCGCGCGACGAGTTCTGCGTGTCCAGCAAAGTATTTTGGGGCGGTAAAAAGCCGACCCAGTTAGGCTTGAGCGCAAAGCATGTAACCGATGCCTGTCACGCTGCACTTAAACGCCTGAAAGTTGATTATCTGGACCTGTATTTCTGCCATCGTCCAGACCTGCATACCCCTATTGAAGAAACCGTCCGCGCTATGCATAACCTGATTCTGCAGGGCAAAGTGCTCTATTGGGGTACTTCCGAATGGAGTGCGGCACAAATTGTGGAGGCGCACCGGGTCGCGGCGCTCTACAACCTGACGCCACCGGTTATGGAACAACCGCAATACAACCTGTTTGAGCGCGACAAGGTCGAGGCGGAGTATCGCGACCTGTACACCACTGTGGGGCTGGGAACCACGGTGTGGTCACCCCTGGCCAGCGGGGTCCTTACCGGCAAATACAACGAAGGTTTAGGTTCGGATGGTCGCTTGAGCCTGCCTGGGTATGAGTGGCTGCGCGCGCTATACGAATCCGACGAAGGCAAGGCGAAGCTGGCAAAAGCGAAAGCATTGGGCGGGCTGGCGAAAGAGATCGGTGTGTCTATGCATCATCTGGCTCTGGCCTGGTGTTTAACAAACCCTAATGTATCCACTGTTATTTTGGGTGCGTCTAAAACCAGTCAGCTGGAAGATAATATTAAAGCGCTCGACGTCGAGTTAGGTGACGATGTGGTTGCGAAAATCGAGGACATCATGCAGAACAAGCCCGCTGAACCGACGGACTGGACAAAAAATTAAAAAGATTTTGAACTTCCCTGGGGGTGCTTAGTCTGAGTTAATAAGCAAGCGATGCTTGCCGGTTTCCTCCCAAGTTTACTTGATAGATTATGCTTCCCCAAGAGCGATAGCGATAGCCCTAAGTCTTTGTGGTTTAGGGCTCTTTTTTTATTTGAGTTTCACCCAGCGCCTCTTTTCGAACCGCGTTTCGCCACTATTCATCATTTTTTGTACCCCGAAAAGCCGTCTTTGATTTTTAACCTTCGCTTTTATCTAATTTGAAGGAAAGGCTTGTGCAAACGCAACGGGAAACCAAACATCTTGGGCAAACAAGGCTGGCGATAAAGGCCGGTGTTATTCTTATACTTTCTTTGTGTTTATTAATACCCTTATCAATGATCCGGGGGCAAATTAATGAACGCGGTAATTACCTGCAGCAGGTTAAGCGCGACATTGCCAGCAGCTGGACGGGCAACCAGACGCTACTGACGCCGGTATTAGTCCAGCCCTACACAACCCAGCCGAGCAGCGGCGACAGCCCGCCTAAAACACGTTATAAGCTGATTCCACTGCTTGAATCGCAACTGTTGGTCGACGCTACGGTGGAAATGCGCGCACGCGGCATCTATCGCGTGCCTGTGTACACCGCAGATGTGGTGATAAGCGGGCGCGTTGATCGTGCGCACTGGGGGCAGTCGATCAAAGATTTGCTGGCGAAAAAAAATGTGACATCGGTTCTGCCGGCTTATATCGCGGTGGGAGTGAGCGATCAGCGCGGAATAGATAACAGCATTGGCGTGCAAGTTGGTGAGCAAAGCGTAAAGGCCACGCCAGGGACCGGTATCGCTGATTATGAGGGCGGCTTCAGCTTCCAGCTACCACAAGCGCAAAACCAGGATGAATTGACAGCCATCGCAACAGCTTTTGCAGGACCTAAACCCGTTAACGCCATTGGACAAAATTCCAGCGCTGAAAAAGATCAGTTTGTAGTGAATTTCGCCATGCGCGGGATGAGCAATTTACGTTTAATTCCCACCGCAAGTAGTTTAAATGTTCGCTTGCATTCTCGCTGGCCCCACCCTAAATTCCACGGTGCTTTTTTACCGCAAGAAAAAAATATTACGCCGCAAGGATTTAGCGCAGCCTGGCGAGTTAATGGCTTTAATGCCAATAGCGAGGAGCGCTTGCAAAGCTGTAGTGACAGTGGCTGTAAAGCACTGGCAGATACCGGGTTTGGCGTTGAACTATTTCAACCTGTGGACGCGTACTTGCAAACGGAGCGTGCATTGAAATATGGCATCCTGTTTATCGCGATCTGCTTTGCCGCGTTTTTTATTTTTGAATCGGTGGGCGGAATTAATATCCACCCAATTCAATATGCGCTGGTGGGCGTTACCTTGGCGATTTTTTATTTACTCCTGCTCGCACTCGCGGAACACATCCCCTTTTACGCGGCTTACACTATTGCGGCAGGCAGCTGCTGTTTACTCTTGCTCGAGTATCTCAGTGCAATGTTGGGGCGGCGTCGGCGCGCGGCGATTTTTTGCGGTTGTCTGGCCGTGTTGTACGCCAAGCTCTATGTCATTTTGCAAATGGAAGATTTTGCTCTGCTGATGGGTAGCTTGATGATGTTCGCGTTGCTGGCGCTATTGATGATAACAACGCGGAATATTCGGTGGCACGAAGCAACGGCGCAAAAGACGTCAGCCTTATTGCCGACTGCTCGTTGACTCAGCGGGTTCCGCGGCGGATCATAGCCGCCTTTTCTGCGAGGGGTTGCTATGACCTGGGATGTTATTGTCATTGGAGCCGGGGCGGCGGGCCTTATGTGTGCCGCTACCGCTGGTGCGCGCGGTCGACGGGTTTTAGTGGTTGACCACGCCAACAAGGCCGGCAAAAAAATTCTGATGTCTGGCGGTGGGCGCTGCAACTTTACCAACATGGAGATTGCAGCCAGCAACTACCGCTCGCAGAACCCCCACTTTTGCAAATCCGCGCTGAGCCGCTACACCCAGTGGGATTTTATTGGCCTGGTCGGCCAGCATGGCATTCCCTACCATGAAAAAGAATTGGGCCAGTTATTCTGCGATAACAAAGCCAGTGACATCCTGTCGATGCTCCTCGCGCAATGCGACACTAGCGGCGTAGAACTGCGTCTTAACACCACTGTCTGTGAGGTGAGCAAAACCGACGCAGGTTTTACACTGCTCGCCAACGACCACAAGCTCTTTTGTGAATCTCTGGTGGTGGCAACCGGGGGGCTTTCGATTCCGACGATGGGAGCCACAGGGTTTGGCTACGAATTAGCGCAGCAGTTTGGCTTAACGCTCACTTCCCGGGTACCTTCGCTGGTGCCGTTTACACTTTCTGGCAAGTGGCTTGAGTTTGCCAAAGGGTTGGCAGGGGTAAGCCTTACCGCAAGCGTTACCACGGCGAAAATTGCGTTCACCAATCAATTGCTTTTCACCCATCGCGGTTTGAGCGGCCCGGCAGTCCTGCAGGCCAGTAATTATTGGGAATTGGGTGAGCCAATTAGCATTGACCTGCTGCCCGGCGCATCATTAAAAAATCAGATGGCCGAATGGCACGCGGCAGGCAATAAACAAACGCTCAAAAATTGCCTGAGTCAGATGTTGCCGAAACGCTTTGTCGAAAGCTGGTTAGACATTGCAGGCAGCAACAAGCCGGTTAACCAGTACACGCCCAAAGAAATAGACGCACTGCACCAACAACTGCACTGCTGGCAACTCACCCCGTCTGGCACGGAAGGCTATCGCACGGCCGAGGTGACCCGCGGCGGCATCGACACGGATCAGATTTCCTCTAAAACCTTTGAAGCGAAAAATGTTAAAGGCTTGTATTTTATTGGCGAAGTGCTCGACGTAACGGGTTGGCTTGGCGGGTATAACTTTCAATGGGCCTGGGCGTCCGGGTGGTGTGCCGGTGGTGTGGTGTAGGTGGTGTGGTATAGCTGGATAAAAAACTGATGCGTATCAAACGCAATAAATAAAATCCATGATTAATTTTTAACTAATTTGAATGCGGGCTAGGGCCGTTTAATACAAATTCAATGCATTCTGTTGCGGCTAAAATTTCGCTATCAAGTGCTGCGGCACCCCGGCGTCATTTCTCACGAATTCAGCTAGCTAAACGACGACTTTAAATGCCCGGGCGGCGCTCCGCTTTCAGCATGGAAATGCATGCCCCAGCAGAGCGCATTGAATCAGGTTAACAGGCCCTAGTTACTCGGAAAATGTGGTAGAACATAGGTTGCCAATTCGCTGATCACTTCAAGCGCCGGGCGTTTCGAAAGCTTTAGGTTAAACGCCATATGATTGACACCCATTCCCTGAATTCGGTCTAAATAGTCGATCAGCGTGTTGCGGCCAACACGCATACCAGAGTGAATATGGGTGACGGGAAAGTCGGGGTCTTCGGCTAAATCCAAGAACAAACCCTGCGCAAAAGGCTTTGGTCTTCCGTCCTTGGAATGTATTTGTGACGCCTCCTGCCAGGTTTTTAGAAGAGGCGCGAGATAGCGTGCTTCGATGAAATAATAGAGCCAGGCATCGGAGTGTTCGCTTATCCACGTAATATTCTGCCGACTGCTACCGGTAACGATAACCGGTACCGGCTCGCGGTAAGCCTTGGGCAGCATATTTGTTGTTCCGTCCAGCTCTCCAAAGCGCGGGGAACTGTGTTGTGGAAAATCGGATTGTGCAGCCTTGCGGAAATAGTGAAACGCCTCTGTAAAACGTTCTCCGCGATCTACGTAGTCGCTGGACACGCCAAACGCTGGATATTCTATTTCGCGGTCGCCGGACGATATTCCCAACACAAACCGGCCATTCGATAACTGATCAACCGAGTTTGCCTGCTTCGCCAAATGCAGAGGGTGGCGCAGTGTGAGAACCGCGCTGCCTGTGGCGAGCGTTATTTTTCTGGTGAGTGCAGCCGCATAAGAAAGATACGCAAAAGGGTCGTAGAGCTGCCCGCCATCGCCAAATTTGGGATCCAGCAAAGGTACATCCCTAGCCCACAGCCCCGCAAAACCTGCCTCATCAGTAAGTTTGAGGAGTCCGGCTTGATCATTCAGCGTCGGCACTGCGGAATGCGGATAGGCATTCAGGGGAAGTATGAAGCCGAGTGTTAATTGCTTGTGAGAAAACAGGCGGTTAAATCCTGCGTGGTATCGGTAATCGTGCATATGTCTGTCTGTTAAATGCGAAGTTGGCGCTGGCTGGCGGTGAGAAACAATGACCTGTTGCCAACAGGCCCTAGTCGATGGTGACTACAACTTTTCCAAACTGAGCGTTGGACTCCAGGAATCTGGTTGCATCCACGATTTGCTCAAACGGAAAAACTCTGGCGATTTTTGCTTTGAAATGGCCCGCCGCTATGCCGTCGGTAATGAATTTTATGGCTTGTGATAACTTCTGATCGTTGGCGGTGACTTCAATAAATTCGTATCCCCGAATGGTTATATGCTTAGCGAGGACGTGCATAACAGGGATAGGCGTTGCATCGTGGCTCAGCGCACCATAGATAAAAACGATTCCGTCTTTGCTGGTTGCTTTTACAAGGCTTTCAAAATCAGCGCCGGTAACCGGGTCAAAAACGACGCGTGCACCCTTGCCGTCAGTAAGCGCGAGGATTTCTTTCTCGAGATCATGAACACCTATTTGCAGAACATGCTGGGCGCCGGCCTGAATTAATTCATGCGCTTTTTCTTCGGTGCGGGTCAGTGCGATGGGCGTCGCGCCCAGGCTACGGGCAATGTCTATGGCTGCTAAACCAACGCTGCTCGAGGCTGCGCCCAGCACCACAACATCCCCTTCCCCAAGGTCGGCGATGTCGACAAGCGCGCCCCAGGCGGTTGTATAAGCCATCCAGGTTGCAGCGGCGCTCTCCCAGCTTAAACCCTCCGGGTTCTTGACCACCGCGCGGGCGGGTGCGAGCACAAGGTCGCCGTATAAACCATATTGATCAAACATAAACGCAGGTACGACGCTCACTGAATCACCAACCTTCAGGCCTTGCACCTGCGCACCTACTGCGTCAACTACGCCTGCTGCCTCATAGCCCATAGTCGCCGGAAATTGCGGTTCAATAACATAGCGGCCGGAACGGTACATACTTTCTGCGCGGTTTAACCCGAGTGCCCGGGCGCGGATTCGCACCTCGCCCGCGCCGGGCTCAGGTGTTTGGACGTGTTCAATTTTCAGAACGTCGGGTCCACCGGTTTCATGAAAGCGTACGTGACGGGCCATGGGGGTATCCTCTCAATTTGGGGCGCCATAGACTTGGCGCACTTTTTCGCTAGAGAGGCATACTAATGTGGGCAAAACTGTTTATTAAGATAACAAAGTGATACATTATTGTTATCTTTAAGAGTAACAATAACCTATGGACTTTATCAGACAACTCCAAATTTTTGTCACGGTTGCTGAAATGGGTAGCTTTACGCGTGCCGCTGAATCGCTCCATATGGCTCGGCCTGGTGTGACCAAGGCCATCAGTGAATTGGAGAAAAATGTGGGTGTTCGGCTACTTCAGCGAACCACAAGACGCACTAATTTGACTGGTGAAGGGGAAGCGCTTTACACGAAGGCGACACAATTGTTGCGCGACGTGGATGTGACCCAAAACCTGTTTGGTGGCAGCAAAGAGAGACCAAGCGGCCGCTTGAGAATTGATATCCCGGTTGCGCTGGCAAAATCCATGGTTATTCCGGCGCTTCCCGGGTTCCGCAGTTTGTACCCGGATATCAGCGTGATTCTGGGAGTTAATGATCAGCCCATCGATCTCATTGCCAAATCGGTAGACTGTGTATTACGGCTTGGGCAACTGACTGCGAGTAGCATGATTGGGCGGCAGATTGCGACGATTAAAATGGTAGTGTGCGCCTCGCCTGAATATCTCGCACGCAAGGGGCCACCGAGATCAATCGAAGCGCTTAACGAGCATCTAACAATTAATTATTTTGCCGGGCAAAAACATACCCCGTTAGCCTGGTTCTTTAAACGCAACCAAAAAATTGAAGAAATACTGTTGCCCAGTTCGTTAATGGCAAACGATGCTGAAGCAGTGGTAGCCTGCGCGCTTAACCATATGGGGCTGATTCAAGTCCCGGGAATTCTGGTGGCGGAGGAATTACATCAAGGAGCGCTGGTACAGGTGTTGGAGGAATTTAGCGGCATCGAACTTCCCCTTTCTATCATGTACCCGAATCGACAATATCTGGCGCCACAGGTTCGCACCTTTATTAACTGGGTAATAGACATTACCGACGCGCAAAAGGGTCCGTGGATTCGTTGACGCGGCTTCGAGCGTTGCAAAAATCAGCTTGTCTATTTTTCAGTACTGTATGGAATGGGCAGGAGCGTTTAGATGTGGGCCAGTGTCGCGGACTTCACGTAGGGCAAAAACACTAAATTTAGCGCGATGTGAACAGCAGCTTTGATGAGCATCTGGCGACACACAAAAGCTCTGCTGCGGGCGCTGAGCTTTTATTTAAGCACAAAATTACCGTCGCTGTTGTTGTGCCCACAGTCGAGCAAGTTTTTTCTTAATGCTTAATGGCTAACCCAGGCAGGCTTTTCTAAATGTACCTGGGTATTTTCAGCCCTAGAGCGATTCCAGTATTTCTGCTTTTTTAGCCGCGTACTCTGCTTCGGTTATCAGCGATTTTTCCCGCAGCTCTTTTAGCAGGCGTAACCTTTCAGCAATGCTTCTGTTTGCTGCGGGTGCAGGTTTGTCGATGGCAGGCATCGAAGCGGCTTGAACTATCTCGTTGGGACAATCGAAGTACCGGGCCGTATAGCTGCGCTCGGTAATGGCTTTCCAACTGCCATCGAAGTTGGGTCGGCGACGTTCGGTTTCAGTCGCCTTATCGATAACAACCGTATTTGCCTGTTGTTCCGCCGCCGCGTTTTTATGCCATTGGGTACATTTGGCTAGCGACTTACTCTCTTTGGATTTTTTGCTTTCACAGGTGTTTTCGGCAACAAGCCGACAGTGTTGGGTATCGAGTTGATCGACGATCAGCACCTCTGCCGAACTCGGCAGGCTGAGACCCAGGGCAATCATAGCCCCGCAAATGGATTGGTATTTCATGGAACCTCGATGTGTGTAATTCGCCGACGCCATCCACCCCATATCGACAAAACCCGGTATCTGGCGGGGCTCGAAGCTTAGCAGGTTGCTGGCAAGTGATCCAGAATGGGCTCAGCATGCTCCCTGATTGGACTGTGCTCCGGCAACGCCCACCGTCAAGGGGGAACCGTGGCGCGGGCAAATTTTACCTATTTGTTGTGCAGATCCCGGTGAACACCACGGCGGCGATCAAGCCCTCAGGGCGGTGTGCTGGAGGCATTTCGCGCCATTTATAAACCTGTTTCAGCCATTCATCTTGCACTTATTTTTTAATTCTATTGCAAGTGTATATTTAAATTGGTCGCTATTTCTTATTTCGCTTTTCGCTAGTGAATTGTCGAAGCTGTTCCGAAAGATTTTCAATCACTCTCGAGTGATATTACAAAAATATTCTTCTTTATACTTTTGAACCTGCGCGAACCAGGAGGCTTTCGAGTGCCTGTTGTGCGCAGCTGTAATCGAATCTGAGGCAGTAATTTCCTGAATGCCCGATTCGGTTTTTTGGATTGAGGTAACAATGGATTCGCATTTTTATACGCGCGTGTACGAGAGAAAAAATTCCTCTGCCGCAGGCTTTACGTTAATTGAGCTTATGATCGCGGTTGCGATTACCGCAATTCTTGCGGCAATTGCTATTCCCTCCTACAACAATTTTATTTTACGCAGCAAAATGCGCTCAGCGCAGGCGGATTTGGTCGCGCTCACCGTGAATGTGGAGAACGACTACCAGCGTCTACTCAGTTACCCCGTACTCGATGCCGATGACGATCTTGCGACCCGCTATACCGGCTGGAACGCATCTTCGGACGATTTTACCTATCACGCAGAATCCACTGCAGCGACTTATGAACTTGTCGCCACCGGCCACAACAGCTTCGACGGTTGCATCCTCAAGATTACCAATGAAAACCTGCGCACTGCGGAGGGTTGTCCGCAGGGCAACGGCGGCTGGCTGTGAACCAGCGAGGGCTCAGTTTAATCGAGTTGATGGTGGTGATTGCAATCTTCAGTGTGCTCACCATGGCCGGCCTGTCTTTCAGTACCAACTGGTCCACGATCAACCGGTTAAATGCTGCCGAAAACGATCTTTACCATAGTTTTAGCCTGGCGAAATCGCAGGCGTTGCGCAACGCCTTTGCGGTGTCTGGCGGACAGGCAGCAACAGCGCTGTGCTTTGGCAATGACACCATGACGGTTCATGCGGCGCAGCCATCTGGGCCGGCCAGTTGCGACAGCACGCCGGTGTGGTCGGCAGACTTGAGCCCTTTGGTAACGGTAGAAGCTAATGGTGTCGCGGTGGGCTGTTTGTGTATGTCGAATCATGGCCGCATCACGCAGGTGGGTGCTGGTTGTGTCAGCTGCGGTGGCAGCGGGTCACTCTTACTGCGTTCGGGAGGGGAAACAAAAAATGTGGAGCTTTTGTAGCAGGCGGCTGATGCGCCAAAAGGGCGATGTGCTTGCGGAGTCCCTGATTGGCGTTCTGTTATTTGCAGTGGCAGGCGTGGGTATTTCTCATGTTGCGGCCAAAATGTCAGTCGCCCAGCGAGACAACAAAGTACATCAGCAAGTCGTCAACGAATTGCGCAGCAAGGTGCAAAACCGGGCGGACAGTACAAGCCTGTGTAGCGCTGGCGGGTTTGCGACCGATAACTTCGGCGCTGAGGTGGAAGTGGCGGGTTGCGATTTAACAACCGCCAGCGTCGGCGGCCTGGCGATCTCCGACGTGAGTCGACCGGTGGTGTTGTCGGCCCGACTTAACGGGGTCGATTACCGGGTCGGGGGTGTTGTTCAACAATGAGCACGGGCAACAGAGGTCGCAGTCGACAAGCAGGCGCAACGCTCATTAGTCAGATGGTGGGCATGCTGATTTCGATGCTTGCACTGCTGGCATGTGTTGCACTCCATAAAAATTTAATGCAGGTCAGTGTGCAGGCCAAAAGCGATGCCCTGCTGGATCGCCAGATCGCCAGTGCATTGCTGCAAATGCAGTACGAATTACACAACGCAGGGCTGGGTTTACCGACGGCGTCTGCCAGCGATGTCGTCGTCGCCGAGAGCGGTTCCGTAAGCAGTTTGTACTGGCGATATGTTGATGGAGGTGTGTACCGCTGCCGAGGGTTTCGCGAAGATTCCTACATCGAAGCCGACACCAATATTACCGGGCGGCGGCTGGTCGAACTGGTTGCCCCCAATAACTGTGATGCCCTGGTGGACCTGACGGGGCTGGCCTGGCAAGCGCAGACAATCCTCGGTGAGTTTCGCAACCAGCAGGCCGCGTTGCTGCGGTTTTCCGTAGCCCAGGCCAGTTGTACGCCCTACGGTTTGGGGGTCGCAACGGACCATTTTCAGGTGCGTGTGCGCGCCGCCTCCAGCGCAGAGCTGGCTGGTGGCGCGGTGACGCCAACGGAGTACAGCTATTGTCTTACCAACACCCACTTAAGCACCTAGCCAACGCCAACAACATTGGCGTGAGCCGCCAGCAAGGCATTGCGACCATTCTGGTGATCCTTATGATCAGCCTGGCGATGACCGTAGCGGCCATGGGGGTTATGTACACTGTGCGCAGCAATCAACAGCTACAAGTGGCAGCCCACGCAAATACCAATGCGCAGGCGGATGCCTGGGCCGGTGTGGAGGTGTTTCGTAAATACCTCTACCAGCTTGCCGACACCCAACCGGAGGCGCTGGCCGATCTTAGCGGTGAACTGCCGATTGCAATTAACGGTTTAACCAGCGACGCCTTATCGCTTAACGCCGATGTTGTGAATGTGGCCGTGCCAGCGGGACAGAGCGCGGCGGACACCTTCGATATCACGGTTAATATCACCGCTCAGGATGCAACGGCAAAGGCGTCGTCGGTTATCCAAGTGGGCTACCGCATCGCGCCCTACCTGTGCGCCGGTGGACCGGTTGAAATCTCAACCATGCTCGATTTTTATCGGGATCTGGATTTAGGGGGCGGCATCACGGTTGAACGGGACGATCATACATCAGCGGAATTCTTCGTTGATGGCTCGGTTTCGCTCAACAGTATTTCCGTGAGCGGTATCGATCAATTGGCCGCGACCGAAGACATCACCCTGGGCAGCGCTGTCTATATTCCAGAAGTGCGCAGTAACGGTAGTTTGCGGCTCACTGGCGGCGCGAGCGTCGGCAAAGCCTATGTTATGGGAACTATTCGCACTGAGGGGAATGGCCGGGTGATCTCGGAGGCCTATGCCAATGGCAATATCAATTTGGGTGGCGGGCCTTCAGGGCGGATGTATTCTCTTGGCGATATCGCGAACACGGCCTGGGCGAACGTGGAAAGCTTTCAGGCGGCTGGCGACGTCACTATTTCTGGCGGCAGTCACGGTGACATAGGTGCGCGCGGCGATGTCAATATTACTTCCTGGATCAATGTGGGCAATGTGACTGCTCAGCAGGATATCAATTGCCCGAATGGCTGGACGGGCTTTCAGCAGTTGCGCGCTGCAGGTGCGCTGAATGGCTGCGGTGGTGGCGATGCACAAGGCGGTGTACCGGTTGTGGTGCCGGTTATGGACGAGATTCAAGCGTTTAGCATGACGCCGGTAATGGTGGATGCCTGGGCGCTGAAAAGCAGTGCAAACTATGTATTCGAATTTGTCGACGGCGAAATGCAGGTGACGGTTTCGAACGTGCACGGCGTGCCTAACGGCGCTTATCACATAGGTGCAAACAGCTCAGGGGTAAAAGGTTTTTTGTGCGATCAGGTCAGCGCTAACGGCACTTGCACCTCCCCCGCTCAGCCTACCCATAAAATATGTAACGGCCACAGCGATCAGAACCGCTGCTTTTCTTACAACCAGGGTCAGCAGCGCTGGGATGTGGATGGCAAGAATATGGCACCCGGTGTTGCCTGGTTTGAAGGCGATTTAAACCTGGGCAACGGGGAGTACTACAACACCTTTATTGCGACTGGCGATATTTCCACCTCTGGTGGCCACAAAACTTACTCTATTAACTTTGCCGGTTACGATGTAATTTGCGACAACCGGTTTATCCACAACTCTACGAATTACTTCGCGGGCTTGTACCCCACAAATTTTTGTGACGTGTCGGCGGGCGAGCTGATCTCTAACGCGATCGGCAATATCGGTATGCTGGCTGGCGGATACTCCCCTGCCGACCAGACGACCTATCAAGGCGGCAACATCACGCTTGGCGCATCCACGGAAATCTTTGGCACAGTCATGGCCGGAAACTATTTGTTTACCGGTGGCGACACCGAAGTGCATGGCTATATCAATGCCAACGGGCTGGGTGCCGAGGGCGATGGTGGCAATGCCAATCGACTGGGGGGCAGTACGACGGTGGACCTTACTAATTTGCCACCATCGTTCAACCCGATTGAGATCCCCAATATGGGGGGTGGCGGTGGTGCATGTAATACCTCAGAAAACGATGTGTCCCGGGTGTATTGGAGCCGCTACCTGTAAACGCCACGGTACATATTGCGCGAATAACTCGATCGAATAGTTGTACTGCAAAGATGCCGTAGCGCTGTTGCGTAGCGGCATCCAGATTTGATGTTTTTGCCGGCCTTCAGGTTCCCTGCCTTAAAATTCCCTGCCATTAAAAATGGCGCTTTCACCTTGGCGCTTAAATTGTCGTGTTAATTTGCGCATATCCCCCTTCGTGCTTAGAAAAAACCGTTCCTTGTAAATATCTCACATTTTCTTCCAGACTTAGTTTGCTGTACCTGTGCGACGGGATGCGTAGGCTAGCGTCAACTGTAACGGCTAAAAACCGGCGCTAGATTTTGCCGCTTTAATGCATAGAGTTATTCAGCATTAACGGATTTGTCACTGCAATATACGTTTTGCGTCTGTATCACCATTGGTAATCGTGCCTGCCACGCGGCGCGATGGATAAGGGAATAAACCCAAGCGTAACCCTCCTCTACTGAGAGTTGATTTGTTATGAATAATTACGCGGCTTTGCGCACGGACGCACACCTCCACCCTCGGACGCAGGCTTTGCTGGATATTCAGTACCTGCCGGAACTGGGTGTGGGCATAAACTTCCAAAAAAGCCTTTCGTCGTTGTTAGCGAAGGGCAGCTCGTTAATCGATTTTGTTGAATTTAATCCGACAGATCTCTGCACCTGGCAAGAGCGCCACGACTGCTGGCGGCTGGAACCTAGCGATCCGATGGTCGAGCAGTTTTTTCGCTCCACTGCAGGCTTGCCTAAGGTTGTCCATGGCGAGACCCTCTCACTGGGTTCTGTCTCTGGGTGGAACAAAGCATATTTGCGCGCGATGGATTCGGTAGCGGACCGGGAAGAAATCGCCTGGCACAGCGAACATCTTGGGTTTCTTAACGTAACGACCACAGATGGTGAACACTACCATGCGGGCAGCATACTGCCGCTGCCGTTTTGCGAGGAGTCGCTGAACTTGCTGGTGCCGCGCATCAAAGCGCTTATCAACCGTTACCAGCGCCCGTTTTTACTGGAAAACACCGCGTTCTATTTGCCGGGCATTGATGGCTTCGGGATGGACGAAGTGGACTTTTTCAACGCCCTGGCGGAGAGAGTCGGCGAGGGCTTTGGCATTTTATTGGATCTCTACAATTTCCACTGCAATGCAGTGAATTTCAACACCAACCCCTGGGAAAAACTGGCAAAGTTGGATAAAACCCGGGTGGTCGAAGTGCATCTGGCTGGCGGTTGTAATCTGCAGGGAATGGAAATCAATAACCGCTCCAACCACACCCCGGAACCTGTATGGGAGTTGTTAGAGGCATTGCTGCCAGACGCAACGAATTTGAAAGCTTTGGTGTTCGAATGCCCCGAGGTCGGGCTCGGGCAGTTTTCTGAGACGGATGTGCTGCGCAACCTCGAGCGCGCCAACAGCCATTGGCGCCACCGGGTTACACGAACACAGCGGGAGGTGGTATGAGCTTACAGGCATGGCAAGAAGCACTAGTAAAAATGGTGCCCAGTGGCGACCGCTTACAGCAACCGGGCAATGTCAGTGAACGCAACTTAAGTCAGACGGAATTGCGCACTTTACAAGATATGCAAGGCAGTCTCGGTTTGGATGTAACGCGCGAAGTGCAGCGCTGGTGGCGGCGGGCGAAATTACGACAGGCACTACCGTACAGTTGCCAGTTAATTGAACGCCTCGCAGTGCCCTGGTTAATTGACGATTATTTACAATTACCCTGCACCACAGATTTCCATGTGCAGGAAGCACACGCGTTTTTGTCGTTTATCCAAGATCGTGCAGAAGTGCTGCCGGTGCTTAAGGATTTGGTGCGATTCGAATCTGCCCTGAACGAAGAAAAATTGCGCGCCGCCAACATGTCGGATTACTCCGCTTCCGTGAGCGAGCCCGAGCCCAATCAGACACTAACGCTGGACTACAGCCCCAATTGTTGTATCGCATCGATTCTTAACCGGGCACCCCTGCCAGACCCTGCGGTCGCTGGCGTAAAAGTCACCTTCAACGCCCATTGGCGCACTCTTTATCGAGAGTCTGTTTTGTAGTGGTGCTCTCAGTGCTCAAGCTTTTCTCGAGCATTAAAATGCTGGAACAACGTTTGGCTTGTTAATCGTGCCTTTACCCTTCAGGCTGTTTTCGACAGCCTGCCAAATCAACGTTACAGGCAATGGAGCCGCATTTGCGTGCGCTGAATTTGCCTTCGCTTTTTGGCTATGTGTTGTTTTAGTATGTAAAATGTTTCGCAAAAAAAGCGGTTAAGTGTCGACAAATGTATGCGGCGGCGGCTTTTTTACGGTGAATTTTACTTTTCCTTTCTTACCATGATCTAATCGATGCCCGTGGTACAAATGCCGCTGGACTTATTGCTTCGCTGCATGAACATCCGGTCTCAGTTGGCGCCTGAAAAAAGCTCCCGGTAAACGGCCCGCAGGTCACTTGGGGTCATACCTGTCCAGCGCTTAAATGCCCGGCGGAAATTACTGGAATCGTGAAAGTTCAGGCGTGCCCCTACCTCTTCCACCGATGCGCCGCTCAACAACAAATCAATCATTGCGCGCTCAGCGCGCAGGTTGTCACTAATTTGCTGAAAGCTGACTTTTTCGCTCTGCAGTCGTCGCTTTAATGTGGCGGCACTGATCCCCATTTGTTGCGCACACTCAGATAAGCTCAGCGTGGTTGCCGTTGACCAAAGTCGGTCCTGCACACTTGTGAGTGTGCTGCGATCGATAGGACAGAGTGATTCGCATTGTTGCAGCGCCACTTGCGCGCGCAAGGTCGGCGCTCGCCTGCACGGGGGCGTAGATTTGCGCAACCGCAGCGCGTTGATCGGCATTCCAAAATGACATCGCCCGGCAACATGTACCTGAAACTGATGTCGATCCGCCGGGCTGGGTTCGCGCAGATAGGCGTCCAGGCGAACTCCCTTTTCGCTGCGCTTCAGCTCACGGCTGATGAGCGCTATTGCACAGCGCAATGCTAGCGGTGATGGGGTTAGGGTGTAGGTGCCGCCGAACAGGAGGAACCAGTCATCTGGCTCCACTTGATGAATACGCAGCGCGGTGCTGGGGCTAACCAGGTTGGCAAAGCGGCTGATCAGTGTCAGTTGGGCCGCTGCGCACGCGGTTTCTCTGAGAGCCTCGGCCAGCGGGCCAATTCCGTAGCCGCTTAGTTGGTGAGCCAGCTGGAAGCAGAAATCGTCGCCGCGCCACAGGCGGTGGCCGTTAGCCAGCAAGCGGTCGTAGTGTTGCGGGCTGAGCTGGTGTCCGGTAAATGGCCGATCACCGGGAAACAGCGCCGTACCCTGGAGCGCTGGTAATGCATTAATGCCCCGCGCAGCCAGTAAGTCCAGCAACACCACCGGTTGCAGCCACGCGGGGATGGGCTTACTGGTCGCCACTGTACTTTTGCGCCTGTAGCAACTGGTTTGCGCGCAGCAAAACTGCATCGGCGGTCTCGCCGTCTCCGGGGGTGACAGATGCAACACGCACCCCGCAAGGCACTTCGCGGCCTGCGGCATCAAACAAAGCCAGGGTCATGGCATTGTTCAGCAGATCGCGCAGGGTTTGGCTCAAGCATAACGCCAGCTCCCGCTGGCGAGTCAGAGCAATAAAGCGGTCGCCCGCGTAGCGGCAGACCAGCGAATCGCGCGGTACGCTGGCCACCAGGGTGGCGGCCACCCGGTTTAATACGGCATCGCCAACCGCAAAGTCGAACTGCCGATTAATGTGATCGAAGTTTTCAATATCCACCAGCCACAGGGCAAGGGGTTCATCTGCTTCAATTGCCGCAGCGAGTGTTTGGCGGCAATAGTCTGCGTTGTAGAGGTCGGTGATTGGATCAATGGCTTGGTGATTGCGGAAGTTGGCCTCGCGGCGCTGTTGCTGGCGGCGCAATATACGCTGTTCCTGGTGCAGCAACAGGGCGGCAATGGTCAGCACCATGATGGCCACGGGTGTCACTATGGACTCCATACTCTGGCCCCAACCGGTGTGGCTGAAGCGGATGAATTCATCCAGCAGGTCGAGGAAAAACCCGTAGCTTAAGAGCGCGAACCCGGCGCTTAGCCATTGGGTGACCGGGCCGGCCGGGCGCCAGGCAATTACAAAGTACAGCCAGGCAAGCCCGGCGATACAAGTCGCACCCTCCCCGCCTACATCCACCCAATTGATCTCCGCCCCGGTTTTGGTGAAGCCTTGCTGGACGGCGGCGACAACAGTAGTAACAAATACCACCGCAATAACGCCGTAAATACCGCTGCGCTTGCGGGGCGCAGTAAGGCTCGGCCGGCCGCTGGAAAAACTGAGTAGGTCTGAAAAGCTCATGAAACTGTCCTGCGATGAAGTCAGTGCTAGCCCAACTTACTAGCAGCGGCATTTACGAAATTCGCGTCGTGTGACGAGTGCTATTGTCGTGCGAGATCACGACAGAATTGTTACCGGTCACAGATGCGGTTGGAAGGTCATATCGGCTCAGCGGGTGGCCAGGATGGGCGTCTCGAGTTGCAATTCGGGCGCAGCTTCACAGGACTGTCACAGATGTGTCATTCAGCCCACCTAGGGTGCTCGCAAAGTCCATGGCGCAAGGCTGTGGGTCGCATATCTGGGGAATACATTCGTGAAGAAATACAACCATTGGGTGAATGCTGTGGTGCCCGTGTCGCTAATTGCGATGGCTAGCTGCAGCGCAAATGTGCGTGCGCAAGATACGTCAGCGGACGAAGAATCCGTGTTGGTGCTGGCACAGCGCACAGTCGTTCGAAATCATGTGCAGGATACAGCGCCGAAACTGGTGTATGACGCCTCCTATTTTGAGCGCTACGAGCCTTTGTCGGTGGGCGACATGCTCAAGCGAGTGCCGGGGGTGACCTTCAACAGCGACGTAGGTGAATACGATTTGCCGCGCCTGCGCGGGCTGGATTCGCGCTACACCCAGGTGCTGATTAACGGCCGTACCCTGCCCGGCTCGGCTAACGACGGGGCTATTGCGGTGGACCGGATACCCGCCGAAATGATCAGTCGGATCGAAATTATTCGCAGTCCCAGCAGTGATATCGCCAGCAACGGCGTTGGTGGCACGCTCAATATTGTGCTCAAAGACGGCGCCCGTTATCAGGGTGGCATTTGGCGGCTCGGTGCTTTGCATATGGAGCAAACCCGCGCTAACGGTTTCCTTGGTTACGCGGGGAGTAATGGCAAGCTCGACTACGGGTTTTCGCTGAATGTGCAGGAACGCTATAACCCAAAAGCGAAAACCTCCAGCGAACTGGATGGCGATGAACGTGAAGATGTACGTGAAGCAGACGTGCGCGACAGTCGAGACTTGGCGCTGGACGGCGACTTGGCGTGGAATTTCAACAGCGGCAACCGGGCGTCCGTTAAGCTCTATGTGATGGATACGGACCGCGAAGAAGAGGAATTGGCGCAGGTTGACGCCTTTGTGCGAGACGGTAATGACGCGGCCTTTACCTTGGATGAGTCGGTGAACGAGCACCAACTGGAGGACATCAGTCAGCGCAACTACGCGTTGAACGCGGATTACACGGTGGCGGGTGGTGCGCTGGAGTCGGTGTGGTATGGCGGCTGGCAGGCTTTCCGCGAAGACAAAACCGAGATCAACAGCGCTGCGGATGTCGGCAGTGTACTCGCCTTGGACGACAGGGAAGTACTGCATTTGGACGACACCCGGCTGCATGGAGGCGTCAAGTGGGTGTACGAACGCCCGGGTTTCGAGGCGCGCTTTGGCGGCGAGTACCAGCAGAGCGAGCGGGATTTTCGCCTCGCCACCTACAACGATGAGGGTGAGCTGGATCAGGAAAACGACGAGTACAGCGATTTTGAAGCCCAAATTGCGCAGACGGCGTTGTTTGCTGTTGGTCAGTGGCAATTGGCAGAGAAGTGGGAGATTGAAGCGGGCTTGCGCGGCGAACACCGGGCGCGGGATCTTCTGGGGCGTGATTTTATCGGCGGCACCCGTCGCCAAAGCACGGACGACACCCAGTGGAATCCGGCGTTGCACCTGCGCTGGAATGCCAGCGCTGCCGATCAGTTCCGCCTGAGTCTTGCGCGCACGCTGCTGCGCCCCCAGTTCGACCAGCTGAATCCGGTGGAGCTGACCATCGACGATGAGAAATTTCGTGGCAATCCGGAGCTAAAGCCGGAATCTTCCTGGGGTATCGATGCGGGTTACGATCATTTTATCGGCGACAGTGCGGTGCTCGGGCTGAATGGATTTTACCGGCGGGTGAACGACCTGATTGAATACACGCAGGTGGAGCTGGAACAGGGCGGCGAAACTTTTGACCGACGTATGCCTGTTAACAATCGCAACACAGGAACCGTATACGGGGCTGAACTGGATTTGAGTGTGCCTGCGACCTGGCTTGGATTGGCCGAGATGCAGTGGTATGTCAATGTCACTCTGTTGAATTCCCGCGTGGAAGACCCCTACTTCGCGGGTTACCACCGGCGGTTCAGCGGGCAAGCAAACTATGTGTATAACCTGGGTTTCGACCACGCACTAAACATCTGGAACATCAGCTACGGCGCGAGCTATCAGCAACAGGGCGACAGTGAAGAGTACGAAGGTGAAGAGCTGAATCGCATTCACTACGACGGTAACCTGGAGTTATTTGTCGAGAAGCACTTCGCCGGTGGTAAATATCTGGTGCGCCTGGCGGGGCAGAACCTGCTGGATGCGCAAAAGCGCGAGTGGAAGCGTGAGTATGACGACACAGCGGCCCTGCGTGCAGGCGCTACCGCCACCTCCGAAGTGGAGTTGGAATCCACCGAGCCTGCTCTACTGTTGACGTTGCGAGGTCGTTTGTGAAAAACCGTTTGATGTTTTTCTGGCGATATCTCTTCGCCGTTATATTGTTACTCGCGGCAGGGGGGTGTCAGTATGTTGCTACGAACGATACAGGGCGCGATCATCCATCACGGGTTGAAGCGGAGGGATCGCGATTACTGTTGACTGGCACGTCTGAAGTGCAGCTTTACCCAGTTGTTCAGGCGGATCAGCGCGCGGGCTTGTCGACAACTAAAGTGGCGGATATCGAAAGTATTGCGGTATCTGCGCCCTGGGTAGTGTGGAGTGAAGACGACGAAGCTGAACTTCGCCTTGGTCAGCTGCAGGGCGACCACTTTTCTGACGTCGCTACCTTGCCGCCCTTGTCCCACGATCTTGACGTGTTGTGTATGGCCCCGGTGGTAGACGGTACTTACGACCTGTTTGTGAGTGACGGCGATGGGTTTTTCTACCACTATTGGCTCGATCCACACCAACGCACCACCCGGTTGGTGCGCACTTTCGCTGTTAATCCTGACATCGGGCCCTGCACTCTGAGTGCAAACTCGCTGGTTTTCAACGACCCTTATCTCGGTGTGCTGGCGGTGGAGCGCAATCCGGAGACAGTTGCAGTGTTGCACCCGGCAAAGTCGTATGAGGCTGCGCTGCTGGAGCTACTAACACCGGTCTCGCAACCGGTGCAGACGCTGGCCGCCCCGGGACAGCCATGGCCCAGCGTACATGCAGCGCGAGAAACCCAGCCGGTGGCGGATACTGGCGATGCCGCGGACGATCCCGCCATATTGCCCGGTGCAAACACCACCTGGATAGCAGGAACCAATAAACAGCGCGGGCTCGCAATTTATGATCTCGATGGGCAGCAGTTGTACTTTGCTGAGCGCGGGCGCTTGAACAATGTGGATGCGCTTGCGTTACCCGGCGGAGAGTATCTATTGGCGGCCAGCAACCGCTCGGATCATTCGATAGATTTTTTCCGCGCGGCGCCGGATCGCAACCATTTCGCCTTTGTCGCCAGCTTGCCGATAACACTCGACGATCCCTACGGTCTTTGCATGGCTCGCCTGCACAATGGCTTGCGAGTGTGGGTGAGCGATAGCGACCACCAGGTGCAAGAGTGGCGCATTAGCAGCGACTACCAAGGTCACATCATGCGGGACTGGCAATTTGACGGGCAAGTGGAGGGCTGTGTTGCTGATACGGCGAAGCAGCAGCTGTACCTGGGTGAAGAAGATCGGGGTATATGGCGTATTGACTTGGCCGATGGGTCGCAAACTCTGATGGCAGCGATTTCCGCGACGGGCCTGCAGGCGGACGTGGAGGGTTTGGCAATCTACCACAACGGCGGCGATAGCCTGCTGGTCGCGTCCAGTCAGGGGGACGATAGTTATCTTGTCTATCGTTTAAGCCCCTGGCAGCAACTGGCTAAGTTTCAGATCACCGCAGACCTGGCGAGCGGGGTCGACGGCGCCTCTGAAACCGACGGTCTCGCCGTTAGCAGCGTGGCAACCACTTCATTTCCGGCAGGGCTGCTGGTTGTGCAAGATGGTCGCAATCGTGCACCGGCACAGGCACAGAACTTTAAACTGGTGGACTGGCGTGAGGTGACTGCGCTGTTAACGCAAACGGGAGCGGACTAGCGGAATTTGGCGAAAATCCAGCACTGAGCGCCTGTCGCGCGAATTTTGATTTAGAATGCGTGCTGGCTGCTCATTTTCGGAGGAGGTAGGTGTCGACAATAGTGGCGATGTACTGAGGCCCAGAGGCCTCTGTGTCGGAATTATGTTGGAGGACCTTCCCCATGCATTACCAACTGGCGCAGGTAAATATCGCAAAGTTTCGCCTGCCGCAGGACCACCCGGTTAACAAAGATTTTGTTGATAATCTCGACCGCGTTAACGCCATCGCTGAGCAGGCGCCTGGCTTCGTTTGGCGGTTTGTCGGCGGTGGCAACAACGCACTGGATGTTCAGATATCTGACGATCCGCTGATTGCGGTCAACATGTCCGTATGGAGTGACATCCGTACACTGGTTGATTTCGTTTACCGCAACGACGACCACAAATTGTTTATGCGCCGGCGCAAGGAATGGTTCGACAAGATCGATTTCCATATGGTGCTCTGGTGGATCGAAGCTGATCGCAGGCCGACCCTGGAAGAAGCCAGAATTCGCCTCGAACTGCTCCGCCAGCAAGGCCCGACCTACGCGGCTTTCACATTCAAGCGCCCTTTCGCAGCGCCCAGTGGTGACCTTGTGGACCCCTTCGCTGAAAAGTGCGCGTGAGGAGGCTGGGCAAATGCAACGCTATCCTCGCCGTGTTTTCGCTCTCCTCGCCTGTCTGCTGAGTGTGCTTGGCTCCAATTTGGCCACGTCTGCACCAGAGTCCACACCAGCTCCAGCGGCTTTACCGCCCGAAGTGGCTGCTGCCGAGCAGTGGCTAGCGCTGGCAGACGCAGGGGACTACCGTGAAACTTGGGATCAGGCGGCGCCCTATTTTAAGGATCAGCTGACCAAGTCTCAGTGGGAGGGCGCACTCGGTAATTTGCGTGGCCCGCTGGGGAAACTGGTGAGCCGCAAATTGCGCAAGAATGAACCCTATCACCACCTCCCGGGCGCGCCTGATGGCGAGTTTCGGGTGCTGATCTACGTCAGTCAGTTCGAACGCCAGCCGAAAGCCACCGAAATGCTCATTTTGATGTTCACCAAGGAGCAGTGGCATCTCGCGGGATATTTTCTCCGTTAACCATGTGCAGCGCGATGTTTATGGATGGGCGTGCACTGGCATAGGAATGTCGGTGCGCGCTGGCCTTCTGTGCTAGCGTTAGTGATAGGCACTCGTAAGTGCATGTGGTGTGATCAGGTTGCAGGCGTCCAGTCTGCAAATTGCTGACCGCGCTGGTTTGCTAACCAAAGGCCCTGGTATCCGCGCCATGAGTCTCAAGTGTATTTTCTGTAAAAAACCTGTTTTCGGCGGTAATGGGATGACAGTGCCGAAACAGGGTCCTGCGCACCTGGTCTGTTTTCAAGCAGATCAAGCCCTCCGACGGACTTTCCAACACCTGGATATTTCAGCATTGAACGATGAAGAATTGCGTGAGCTTAAAGAGTTGGTACTGGCTGAAGAAAATTTTCGTTCCCGTGACGAAGAGAGCAGGAGCAGTGATATCGAGTTATTTTAAGCTCGGATAACACGTTAACTAAGTGGGTGATTTGCGGGGTTATGGGCAATTGGACTTTAAGCCCCATCGACAAATCTGAACATTTTGTGCGTTGACACCACTGCAGGTGTAAGAAAAAATGCAGAGGCATTATTCATTGCCTCTCACCCGAGTCACCGTGTCTACTGGGATGGAAGTATCACCTATGCTCCGACGGTTTACCTTGCTTTCGCTGCTTCTCGCGCTTACTGCCTGTGGCGGTACGGAAGCTGTCTTCGCCCCACAAACAGGTTTTGTAAGTATTTTTCGATTACAAAATAACGCGAACTACACCGTCGAAGTGCAATATCGCCCGTATAGTGCCCTGAGCTCAGAGATGATTGTGCAACAAATTGCGGCAGGCGATGAACGCGAGTTTTTCCGCGCGCTAAAAGTCAGTGCTGACATCGAGCAGGCGTCCACGCCAGAATCAACCTTTCAACGCCTGGTATTTATCGCGCTGGATGGCAATGCGTCCTATCCGGCGATTGATAAACTCAAAGACAGTGTCTGGGCGCGGGAAGAGGATGATCCGGTGGTGAACTACACTTTGAGTTTAACCGATACCGATTTTGTATTTGCAACCGCCGCAACCCCGTTTGACGAGGCCCCAGACGAACTGCTGCTGAGTGTGCGCTAGCTTGTCAGCGCTGCCGCGGGCGTTTAGTATGTGCGGCCCGCGCTGGCTCTGCGCCTGCGGACACTCACAGTTGATGTATCCCCACGATGAAATTACGAACTCCCACGCCCAATGACACAGCGTCCATTCAGGGGCTCATATCCGGTGTCCTGCGCGAATATGGCTTGCGCCCAGACCCGGATAACATCGACCGCGATCTCGCCGATATTGAAGCTGCGTATTTTGCGCAGGGCGGCTTTTTTTGCGTAGTGGAAGATACTGCTGGTCACCTCGTTGCGACTCTGGGCATTGGTCGAATAGACCAGAACACCTGTGAGTTACGCAAAATGTATGTTGCGCAAACAGCGCGAGGTAAGGGCCTTGGCGATAGCCTGATTCGCTTTGCGATTAGCAAAGCACTTGCCATGGGTTTTTCGCGGATGACACTGGAAACCGCCACCCCGCTTGTTGAGGCCGTTGGTCTTTACCGCAAGCATGGCTTTCAGGTCTACCATCCGCCGGAGCTTTGCTGGCGTTGTGATCTGGCCTATGAGCTGGATCTGACCCAATATATCGCGCGTGAAGCCCTGGCCCATAGTCCTGTACTGGAGATGACCTGATGCCTGCTGTAACTCTGCAGTATCTTGAAATGCTGTCGCCGGACGATTTGCGTGGCAAGCCGCAACCAATGGGCTTGACCATTATGGAAGCACAGGTGAAGGACTATCGCTTTAACCGGTTTTTGTACCAGCTGGTGGGTGAGCCCTGGCAGTGGACGGATAAACTGGTTCACACCGATGAGCAGTGGCAGAGCTACGCCGAGGCGAAAAACTTACGCACTTTCGTGGCCTATCACCGCGGGTCTATTGCCGGGTATTACGAACTTCGTCAGCACCCGGAAAATAATGTAGAGATAGCGTACTTTGGCCTCTCCCCCAAATTTATTGGGAAAGGCTTTGGCGGCTATTTGCTAACTCATGCGATTGAAAATGCGTGGTGCTGGGGGCCAACAAAACGGGTATGGGTGTATACCTGTTCACTCGATCATCCCAACGCAATCCACAATTATCAGGCGCGGGGTTTGCAAATTTACAAAACCGAAGAGCGGGTGTAATCGAGTTTTAGAGAAAGCCGAATTTATCTAATTCATAAAACTGGATAGCATCCATATATTCGCCAGTAATGTAACCTTTATCGAGTAACACGTTCCGGATTGATTCGTGAACGAGAATAGTAGTGAGGTTTTCGGCGAGGCGAAAAATTAGTAAATCCTGGATTTCGTCTTTGCGCAATACCAATTTATCGAAAGGTACATCAATTAACGGAATGCCGTCGCTGAGCACGTATTCCGATTTCTCCATATCGGCGGCGGCAACCGCGCCGATAATATTCACCGCCTTGTAGTTTTTATATACCTTGCCGCTATCTGGGTCGAGAATTTCCGCTGAATAGACATCGAAATTATCGACGCCGCAAGCATAGAGAATCTCCAGTAAATCATCGCGAAATAATGGGCAAGAGAACCCTTCCAGAAATGGCGGAAGATACTCAGCGACATCTGGGTTGCCATCTTCTTTCGGTTCCAATTGAAAATACAGAGGATTTGGGAGTTCGACAGGAAATGGGGTTCCTCGAAACCATTTTATTCCGAGTTTCTTGTAGCCTCTGCTGACATAATTGTCGAGATCCAACCAGCGCCGTGGCTTGGATGAGCAGCCTAGAACATAAAACATAGTGCGTCCTGTTTTAAGAGTTAAGTTCTTCGCGAATGTATTTCAGGGAAAACGCCGATGTATAAATATTTTCGTTCCACAACTTTGAGGGGTTTTCGAGTTTAGATTTTGCTCGGCGGGAAATGGTGTTCAAACGCATAACTAACATCGGCAGCTGGGGCTTGCTATCGCTTTTGGGTGCGCTGGCCTCCGTGCACCATACGTCCTGAGTTGTTTCGTATTTTTCCGCGATTAAATCCAAGGCTTTTAGCAGGGTATCGCTGTAACTTTTATGGGCGTCGTGAAACTGGGTCTGCGTTTTCTCAATGGCGCGCTTTGCGTATTCATAGGGTTCGAGCTTGGTATCGGACCTAAAGGTTTTACCTTCTTTACCCCACTTCGGCATGCCGCCTTTGCCGCGCAATGCGTAATTTCCTGCCAGCCATACGCCGTTTTCGTAGTTATTTACGTTGTAGCCAATATTGCCTTTGGCCATTCCGTCGGTATGTAAAAATTCCATTATGTCCGAGTTTTTCAGCGAGGCGTTGCCGGGAATCAGGTGGTGCGCAGCCGTACTGACTTTAAGTGGCACACTACAATTTTGTGGTGGTGTACTGAACTCGCTCAAGTCGATTTCGGCGAATATCTGCTCATAACCTGCAGCGATGAGGGCCCCGCCTAATTTGCCTGAACTGTTTTTGTTTGCGAGCCCTTCTTCGTCTACGCCCGACACCTCGTGGCTATCTTCGTCGAAATCGTCCACTAAGGTGTTTTCTTCGGTGGTTGGTTCCGGCGTGGCGTTACAAAACGCACAGGTGTTTTCGTCGTGATCCTCGTGGGACAGTTTCGAGAGTGAAATGGCTTCGCCGATCTGCGTCATGCCTGGGTCCTTTTCTGTCTGCGAATACGGTTGAACTAACGCGCGGCAAGTACAGCACCGCGTGGGGTGTGGTCTGAGGAGCTGTAAATTAAAACGGCTCCCTGAATCTGATTTTCGAGCAACCCCTGGCAGGCCATTGCGATGCCCAGCGCACCTGTCGCCGCGCCGCAGTCACCATAGCAGTCGGCTGGGTGTAGATGGGCGTAGCCCTCGCTGAACTGCGCGCTGTTGCGCATCGCCGCAACACCCAGCTCACGCGCCCAGTAAAGCTCGCCATTAAGGCTGCTTATCAGGGTGCTCACCTGGCTGCCATTGAGGCAGTCCAGAGCCTGCTTCCAGGCCTGATCGAGACCGGCGCCCAAGCAGGGTTGGTCGCTGTTGATATGCGCCTGCTCCAGCGCTCGGCCAGGCGCGCCAAGTGCGATTGCGGATTTGCTTAATGGCTGACGGGAAACCCGAAAAAATACGGCAGCTTCACCAGGGATAAACGCATTGGTCGCACTGCGGCTGGCGACACGGTTATCTGCCGCCAGTACGGCGAGGCTGCGGTTGTCAAAAAAGGTGTCGCTAGCACCGATATATACGTGGTTGTACTGACCCTGCTTCAGCATCTGATCCGCTTCTGCCAGGGCCTGAAATACACCGGCTCTGCCATACGGAAGTATTTTGTTTTGCGTCGGGTGAAGGCTAACGCCGGCCTGCTCCGCCAGGTACCGGGGTGCCTGCTGGGCAAAGTTGTTGCGCGTTTGCGCTGCTTCTGGCGCGACTACCCAGATGAGCGGCGCATCGAGCGCGCCACTGTCGACGGCTAACGCCTGCACACTGGGTGTACTGAGCCGCAATATTCTCCGTTGCCGACTGGTGAGCCCTTCCAACAGCAGCGCGTCTGACAATGGCGGCAGCGCTGCTTCGGGTATTCTGGCGGCTTTAATTCGCTCGTAGCCGGGCACGAGAAACAGGTCGTCGGCAAAACCGCTTATTGACGCGCGCACCGCGCTGTAGGTGGTCGCCGCTGAATCGCCAAGGGGGCACAGCAAGCGAATGTTATCGAGGTAAAGCGATTTAACAATGGTCATTGTGGTGCGCACATCTCCGGTGGCATTGATTGCGCTCTCTCGCAGTGGCGAGCTGCGCGTGAGTCCCTGTTGTAAACGCCTATTGTGGCAGATAGTTTCTCATTGCGAATGGAAGAATTTCACAACCCGCAAGCCAATTCGCGGTTGGTGCAGGCTGCGGGCAGGGCAAGCCGCCGTTTGCCGGCTAACCCGCGTGCGCGGGGTTGCGCAAATAGCGGGGGGAGATCAATGCCGCAATACTCAGTAATACCAGCGCGCCACATACCGGCACACACAGCCAAAGCTGTGCTTGCCAGCCGAAGGTAAACAATACCCATCCTGCTACCAGCGACGCAATTGCCTGTAGCGCGAATACCGCAAAGTCGTTGGCCGCCTGCACCTTAAAGCGTTCGTTGTTGCGATAGCTTTGCGGAAGAATACTGGTGCCGCTCAAAAACAGGAAGTTCCACCCCACGCCCAGGAGCACCAGCGCCCACCAGTAATGAATCACATGTTGACCAGTGAGCGCCACGGCGATTACCCCTAGATAGAGCGCGCTGCCCAGCAGCATTAGCGGTGCAGCGCCGAGTCGCTTCATCAGCCAGCCAGAGAAAATGGACGGCAAAAACATCGCGACCAGGTGACTTTGAATAACCCATTTTGCGTCATCGAGACTATGGCCATCCAACAGGTGCATGCTAAGCGGTGTTGACGTCATTAAAAACACCATGACCGCGTAGCCTAGCGCGGAGACGCCCATCGAAAGCAAAAACACGGGTTGGCAAAGCAAGCGTGCCAGCGGGCGCGGTGCTTCTTCGTATTGCGCCTGATGGCTGACGGTATTTTGAAAGCGGCTGAACACCACTGCCCCAGCGCAGATTAACAACGCCATCAGAAGAAACGCGCCGAGGTAGTTTTCTGCTTCTGGCAACAGCCATGCTCCCAAAGTGACAAGCTCTGGGCCAAGCACGCCAGCGACTATCCCGGACAGCATAATAATCGCAAGTGCGGGCCCGATATCCGCTGCGTTACCGACACTTTCCATGGCGGCAAAACGGAAATGCTGAAAAAAGGCGGCGCTTACGCCCAGAACCCCTGCGGCGGTAATCAGCAAACTAAAGCTGGCCTTTGCGCCGGCAAGCATGCAGAGCAATATACCCACCAAGCTCAGCAGTATTCCACCAAATCCGGCATGTTTACGACCGAACTGCTGGTTAAACCAGGCCGCTGGTATGGTTGACAACGCGGTGCCCACAACTAACACGGCGAGCGGAAGGGTTGCCATCGATGGGTCGGGCGCAATTTCGCTACTCAACAGGCCGCTCACCAGAACCATCAGGGGTAGCGCGCCCTGGGTGAGGGCCAAGGTGAGCGCGAGCACCCATATATTGCGGGGAAATTGGAGTTTCATCAGCATCCGGCTGTACCTGCAAAAACGAAAACTGCAGGTTATCACACCCCTGTAGGCTGATGGGTGAGCGCGCTGCAATACGCTGCGCGCAAACCGGATAGCGGATTAAAATTTATCGGCCAGCACTTTTTCTTTAACAAAGCAATTTTTGCCTAGGTTCAAAGAGAAGTTGCTACAGTTTTCGTGTTGCACTTCAACTATATCTCCGAGTCGCACCTCGCTGGCGTTGGCCTTCTTGTCCAACTGAATCCATACATTGTCGGGATCGGTCGCATTGAGTATTTTGCCGGTTCCGAGCAATACCTTTTCTTCTCGTGTTTTAAGGGTAATTGGATCGTGGGTCTTTACGAATTTGTACACAGCGACGTCGGTATTGGCGGCGGCTCCTTTGCGGGCGGAAAAAGAGGTTTTGAATATGTGCTTGTTCTTTTTAACCCGGTGATCGACGATCAATCCTTTCGGTGCAAACGCATTTTTTAATTCCGCCGCTTTGCGGTCCAGGGCGGAGGCGATCGCCTCTTTGAACGTGAGATCGGTGGTTACTGACTCGCAGCTTTTAACGCCTTCATAAAAATTTTCGAATTCGTGATCAATAAAAAATGCCTCATCCAGTTCTAGCGGGTTGAGCGAGTAAAGTTTTAAATCCAGCGTGAGATTTGCCTTCACCTCACAACCGGACTTTCCTTTCAAGCCGGCTTCGAGTCGCTCGCTGTCGGAGTCGAACTCTTTACTCGCGTTGGCCGATACCAGCCTGCTGGTGATGATAAAATCTGCTTTTTCGGCGTCGGCGGCGATAGGTTGTTGGGTTTTTTCGTAGCTGGTTAGCTTTTTCCTTAGCGTTACTGGCAGTTCGGAATCGATAATATCGACGCCGCTTTCAAACGCGACTTTGGTTAAGTTACGACTAACGATCTCTGCGAGATCAACTCCGCTGGAGTCGATGGTTGGCGGGACATAAACACGCATGCGTCGATCGTCCATTTTCGCGCGTTCCAGCGATTTAACAACATTAAGGCGCGCTGCTTCCTGGTTTTCACCACGAAATTTGGTTTCCACATAGTCGTAGTCACCGGGGTTAACCGCTTTGCCAAACGGCTTGGGTAATGCGGATGCGGTTTGGCTGAAAATGACAAAAGTCGTAATCAACAGCAGGCGGGAAAAAGTAGCACTCTGTTTCATAGATGTATCCTTACGTGTATGAAAATTCGCTACGGCGAGGAATTTTCGAATTAGTTGGGAGTTGATGACATCGCTGTTTGGCGTCCTGAACAGGTTTAGGCTTTTGAGTGTGACAACTATTTTTAGGCGGTGCAACACTGTGAAAATTTCGTCAACGTTTGGCGGTTGTGGGAGGCGTTTTTTCGTCGTGAATTTTTACACTGGGTGTTTGTCTGGTTGGAAAATCGCAATTGCGAATCTGTAGTGGAATTACAAAAAGTTGGCGTGCACGTTTCTTACAGGTGGGCTGAAAGATATTTTAGATGAATATCAATGTGATTTTTTCACAAAAAAAGCGCGCGCAAAAATGCCGATGGCGCAACAAAAATGATGGAAGGAAGTTGTGATGGCTGAATTTAAAGGCAGTTTGTAACAAAAATATTCCAGCTGGAATAACTGACGGTGTTTACCCTGCAGAAACGTAATTTGCTATCGGAAATCTTAACAGTACGTAAATATGCGCCGTAAGCGGTGTAAGGTGCCGGAAAAACGGGGTTATGCGGATTTGGGAAGAGACTAAAAGGTAAATCACTTGGCGGGCACCGGTGCGCCCGCCAAGTGGGGACTTAATTACTGGTGGTAAGTCTGCGATACACCGCGATACGTCAGGGTGTACTCACCGCAACTGAAAAACTCGATCTCGGCTTCGTAGTTGTCCACTTCGACGATGATGTTTCCGCTACCGAGCTTGTTCTCGTCACAGAACAATACGCCTTCTGCTTGAATATCGTAGGCTTCACTGTCTTGCGCGTATACCTTACTGCGGAATCCATACCCGTTTACGTCGTCGCCGTCCACGCCTGCGTTCTGGATACTATAGCTACTGTATAAATCGCTAATATAGGCGGTGCACTTCTCTTCTTTATTCGGTTCTTTAACGCAATCTTCACGAGTTTTCATCGCGCCCATTTCGTAGCCCGGCACATCACTCGTGAATGTAAGGTCATACATATAAACGATGGTAAAATCTTCCAGGCTTTCGAAATATGAGTCGACGGTGGCGAGGCCATTGTAAACAAATTGATAACCACCGGAACTCAAACAATAGTCTTCGTAATTAACATCGACCCAGAATGAGTAAGGGTAAGTGCTTTCGTCGGTCGATTCGCTGGTTGATGTTGCCGTGCCACCACAGCTGCCAACGGTAACATTTTCGTCGCTGGCTTTGGCCTGACTAAGGAATCGCGCGCTGGGCTTAGTTGACGCCGACGATACGCTGGGTACACCTGTGAGTTGATTGACAATAATGCTTTTGGTGAGACTGACCGACGCTTCGGCAACGGTAATGGTTTCTTGATCCATCACCGGCTCGCCGCCGCCATTATTTCCATTATTGGTTGGCGTACCTGTTGAGCCGCTGTCTGAACTTCCGCCGCCACCGCAAGCTGTTAAAGTAAGAGCAAGTGCTAATGCGCTGAGTTTGTAAAACATACAATATCTCCCTGTAGAATATTCGCTGTTCGGTCAGTGCAAAACTGGGACTGGAGCGCCGGGTTAATTAACGCTTAGCTGCCTGTAAGCTTGCTTGCTGACGTCGATCTAAAATTGGGTTGAGGCGTTGTTGCCTTAGAGCCACGTACGTTTGCGGTGATATTCAAGGCTTGAATTTAATCGAACTTACGTTAAATTCGATGGTGTTCAAGCGATGCGAAATGCCAACCGCAGGTATCAAAAGTGGCTCTGTAAAAAAAAGACTCGTTAACCACAAACTGACACTAAACAGGGAATTGCAAAGAGCTCGCCAGACCAGCGCATTAGCAATAAAAAATCGTTAAAGTCTCTTGGCAGGTGTTCCCGAGGGCGTAACTTTAATGTCTTCACCTCAGGGAATAAGTGGAATATTCACCGATTAAAACACAATTAATTTTCGCTAGGGTTCAAACCACGCATCGCGTCGCGATTCATTTAAATATTCTTTTCAGGAGAGATTGCTAATGTATGTTCCGCCACCGTTTGCCGTAACGTCTGAGCAACAGATTTGGGATTTTGTTCAGGACAATCCATTTGCGACTCTCGTGTACGAGAATTGCGGTCAGCTGGAAAATGCGGCAATCCCTGTTCGGTTTTGCGAGCGAAATGGTAAGCGCTATCTGCGAGGCCACCTCGCGCGCAATAATCCGATGTGTGCCAAAGGCCTGAAGCCGCTGCCACTACTGGCGTTGTTTAATGGAGGCGACCACTACGTCTCACCGGGGTGGTACCCGCATAAAGCGCAAGACGCTCGTGTTGTGCCAACCTGGAATTACGCCCAGGTGGAAATTCGTGGTGAGCTGCATTTTTATGAGGACGCGGACTGGAAGCTGGCGCATTTACGGGATTTTGTCTCTCACTTTGAGCAGTCTGTTGGGGGTGATTGGCGAATAGACGAAGCACCTGCGCCATTTATCGACAAGCTCTTGCAGGCGATAGTAGGGGTGGAGATCCGCGTTGACTCTGCGCTGGGCAAATTCAAGCTCAGCCAAAACCAGCCTGAGCCTGCGCGGCGTGAGGTCGCTCGGCGGTTGTCTGAAAGAGGAAGTGCACTTGCGCGGCTCATGGCCGACCCGGATACCCCCTCGGCAGAATAGTCGGGTAGTGATGTTTTGTTGTCACGGGCTGGCGTAGAATAGCCGCGCTCCCGGTCGGGGTCGGTAGGCCGAGGTGTGTCGTCCCTGCGCGGTCTGTTGATGATCTTATCTATTTGAACGCCCTTGAACTACTGGCGGAAATGTGTAAATTCTCTGAATTTTCAAAGACTTATATTGCCAATTGGGCAAGAGCGGTGCGTTCCTGCACCGCCTATTAACTCCGCGATTTTTATTGTCAAGTTAATAGCAACTGAACTCCTATTTTAAAAACGCAGTATTGCCGAACGATGCATCTCGGCAATCAACTCAGGTAATCCGCAGTGAAAATTGATCGTGAATTTTGGCAGAAGCCACAGAATCTGCTGTTGAGCATGACATTTGTCATGTCGTTTTTATTTGCCACCTGGCAGGTGCTGCTCAATAACTTTGTTATCGAGCGCGCAGGGTTTACCGGAGTGGAAATTGGTATTTTGCAGAGTTTGCGCGAGGTGCCAGGTTTTCTTGCATTTACCGCTGTATTTGTCCTGTTTGTGTTGCGCGAGCAGACTTTTGCGTTGTTGTCGGTGGCAACCCTGGGCATTGGAGTGGCGTTAACCGGGTTGTTTCCATCGGCTACCGGCCTGTATTTGACGACGGTGTTAATGTCTATTGGGTTTCATTACTTCGAAACCATGAACAAGTCGCTGACTTTACAGTGGGTTGATAAATCCACTTCGCCCCACTTTCTTGGGCGTGCGCTTTCGGTAAAAGCGGTCGCCAGCTTGTCGGCTTACGGCATTATTTTTGTGGCGATGGAGTGGGCAGGGGTCGATTATTTGTGGGTGTATTTGTTGGCAGGCGTAGCGGGGCTGGCCGCAATTGCGGTTGTTACTATAGGTTTTCCGCGCTTTAACCCGGCAGTTGAGCAACACAAAAAACTTATTTTTCGCGGACGCTACTGGCTTTATTACGCGCTGGTGTTTATGAGCGGTGCCCGGCGGCAGATATTTGTCGTTTTTGCTGGTTTTTTAATGGTGGAAAAGTTTGGCTACAGCGTTGGCCAGATCAGTGCGCTATTTATATTTAATTATGTTTTTAATTTTTTATTTGCCGCAAAAATAGGAAGATTTATTGGCGTGATCGGCGAAAGGCGTGCGCTGTTATTGGAATACAGTGCTTTGATTGTGATTTTTCTCAGTTACGCATTTGTCACTAATGCCACGGTTGCTGCAGGGCTTTATGTGGTCGATCATTTGTTTTACGCGTTTGCGATAGCCATTACCACCTATTTTCAGAAAATCGCGGATAAGGCGGACATTGCTGCAACCGCCAGCGTGAGCTTCACCATCAACCATATTGCTGCGGTGGTTATACCCGCGTTGTTGGGTATTCTTTGGGTGACATCGCCGGGCGCGGTGTTTTTAACGGGTGCCTGTTTTGCGGTTATCTCGCTGATTCTTTCGTTGAACATTCCGTCGCGACCGGAACCTGGCAACGAGGTGCTTGTCGGACATGTGCGTTCGGCGCTGGCGCAGAAGGCGTAAACCGTCAACCCTTAATTAACCGGGTCGGTGGCGACCAGTTTTGCGATGACGGTAGAGCGTAGATAACTGGTTGCCTCAACGGCATCCATAGGCGCGGAAATCAGGTAACCCTGCCCGTAGTCGCAACTGTAAGAGGCGAGAATATCTCGCTGTTCTTCAGTTTCGATGCCTTCTGCCACGACGCGCATGTTGAGTGTGTGGGCGAGGTTGATGGTGGCGCGGACAATTTCGTTGGCATTGCCGGTATCGTTTTTATTGTGTACCAGGGCGGTCACAAAGGCGCGGTCAATTTTAAGTTGTTGCACCGGCAGGCGATCCAGGTAACTCAGCGACGAATAGCCAGTGCCAAAATCGTCAATTGCCAGTTCTATACCCCGCTCGCGCAACCCTTCCAGCAGCATATCCACGGTGTCGGTATTTTCCATCAGTGCCGACTCGGTGATTTCAAATCGAATTTTATCGGGTGATGCACCGGTTTCACGAAAGACATCGTCGATGCGAGACAGCAAATCGGCCTGTCGCATCTGCAGTGGCGACAGGTTGACCGCAATCTTTGGGGTATTCTGCAAGCCGAACTCCGCCTGCCAGCTGTTGATCTGTAAACAGGCTTTGCGCAGCACCCAGATTCCCAGCTCAAAAATAAGGCCGATGGACTCTGCCACGGCGATAAACTGCTCGGTGGGCACGTTGCCGCGCTGGGTGTGATGCCAGCGCAACAAGACTTCGAAACTGCGCAGCCGGTGATTTTTTAAATGCAGAATTGGCTGGTATGCGATAGTTAGCTCGTCGTGGCTGAGTGCGCGGCGCAAGTCCACTTCCATCAGCGTTTTATCGAGCATGGTGCGCAGCACATCGTGGTCGAATAACTGGTAAACCCCCCGTCCCCGCTCTTTCGCGCGCTGCATGGCAATGTTCGCATTGCGCAGTAACTGGGTTGCTTCGTTGTACTGTTTATCGGCGAATAGAATCCCGATACTGACCCCAAAGCTGATTTGCAGCTGATCGACGGAAAACTTTTGCTGGAAGGTCGCAATTATGCGGTTGGCAACCGTCACGGCTTCTGTGCGATTGCTCACGTTGTCGATCACCACCGCGAATTCATCGCTGCCCAGGCGCACGCAGTGGCCGCTGTCAGGTAGCAACCGGCGCAGGCGCCGTGCGACTTCACCCAGGAGTTTGTCCCCCACCAAGTGACCGTGACTGTCGTTGATACGGCGGAAGCGGTCGCCACCGATATAGAGCAGAGCAAAGGGCAATTGACCCTGTTCGATAAGCTGGCGCAGGTGGTCCAGCAGCCAAACCCGGTTTTTCAACCCGGTGAGCGTGTCGTGGTAGGCCATGTATTGCGCCCGCGCCTCTGACTCGCGCCTTTCTTCGATTTCTTTGCTCAGTTCCTGGGTGCGGTGTACCACCCGTTGCTCGAGTTCGGAATTGAGTTGCACTACCCGCTGGTTGGCGTAGCGCAACTGGGTGGTTTGCTGCTCGACCAACTCCTGCAACTCGCGTTCGCGCATGTGGTTGGTGCGGACCCGCCACTGACTAAATGCGTAGATAACGAATATTGCGAGAAGCGCATAGCCGGCAAACGCCCACCAGGTCTGCCACCACGCTGGCAAAATCACCAGATTGATAACCCGCGCGCTGCTATTCCACACCCCTTCGTTATTGGCGCTGAGTATCTGAAACTGGTAGTGCCCGGCGGCAAGGTTGGTATAGCGCACGCGGCGGCCACTGCTGTCGGTTTCGAGCCAAGTGTCTTCCAAACCAAACAGGCGGTAGCGGAAGCGGTTTTTTTCTGGGTTGATGAGGTTCAGTGCGGTAAAGGTGAAGGTAATATCTCGCTGGCTGTAAGGTAAAACCAGTTCGCGGGTGCGATTCAGCGGTTTTTGTAGCCAGGGGCTTTGGCCCGGCACCACGGTTTGCTGGAACAATTCCAGACCGGTGAAGTGCACCGGTGGTGCGTGTTCGTTCACCGGCAAATGTGCCGGGTCGAACTCGTTGAGCCCGTTGGTGGTACCGAAATACATGTCGCCAGTACTCGCCAGCAGGTGGCTGTTGCGATTGAACTGTGCGCCAGCAAGGCCATCGTGTTCGCTGAAGTTTTCGAAGCGCTCGCTGCGTGGATCGAATTTGCTCAGGCCGTTGCGGGTACCTATCCAGAGCATGCCGTTGCTGTCTTCCTCGATGGAAACGACAAAGCTGTCGGCGAGACCGTCGGCGGGGGTATAGCTGCGCAAGGTATTTGCCACCGGCCTGTAGCGCACCAGATTCTCGGAAGTGGCGAGCCAGAGGTCGCCTTTTGTATCCTGGTGGATGTCAAACACGCTGCTATGCAGGGCTTGCGGCAACGGGTGGAATTTACCTGTGCTGAGTGAGTAGCTCTCGAGCCCGTTGTAACCGCCGATCCACACTTCCCCTTCGGGTGAGATAGCAAAGTCATTGATCGAATAGTTTTCCCCGGACGGGTTGTCACCGCTGGCGTAGGGATTGTGGGTCTCAAAGTGCTCGGTAGCGGGGTCAAAAATTTGAAAACCGCGACCCCAGGTGCTGAGCATCAAGCGGTCGTCATCCAGCGGCAAAATACGAAAGATATTGTTGCTGCTAAGGGTTTGATCATCCGCACGCGTCGGGTCGCGCACATAGTGGGTAAACCGGTTGGTGCGTGGGTCGAATGCGTTCAGGCCACCTCCCCAGGTGCCGACCCAAACGCGACCTAGCGAGTCTTCCGCGAGAGAGATTACCGAATCGCTTGATAAGCTGTTTGGATCGTTGGGGTCGTGCAGGTAGTGATCGAACTGGCCAGTGGATGGCTCCAGGACATTCAGCCCACCGCCATCGGTGGCAATCCAGATACGCCCGTCGCGGGCTTCCAGCAAATCGAGAATATTATTGAAACTGAGTGCGTTGCTGAACTCCAGGCTGTGCCGATAGTTGGTGAACTTTTCGATGTCCGGGCTGATGCGGTAAACCCCATAAGGGCCGAGTGCGAGCCACAGGTTGCGCTCGACATCTTCATAGATGTTCATGAGTGAGCCGGGTGGCAGGGTATTGCGGGTGAAGAGCGTCGCAGGAAGGTGGGCGAAGTCGTCGGTTTCCGGGCGGTAGTATTGGAGGCCTTCCTTATCGGTGCCGACCCACATACGCTCGCTGGCATCTTCGTACAGCGCCCACAGATTGTCAGTGGCCAGACTGCCGGGGATGGCCGGGTTGGCGTGGTATTGGCGCGTTGTGCCTGTCTCCGGGTTTACCGTAATCAGACCTGCGTCCGACGCAACCCATAGCAAGCCGGTGTGGTCTTCGCAGATTGCACGCACAGTCTGAGTGCCAGGCACAAAATCCAGCGGCAGGCTAAACGGTCGCGCGATGCGATCAGTGACCGACATACGATAGACGCCGCCGCTGGAGGCAACCCAAAAACTGTCGCCGCGCGCGCTGGGTGCCAGGTCACGAATTTCGCCGCGTTCGGAATCGGCAAAATAGCGATTTAAAACCTCACCCCGCTGCGGGTCGAACTCCACCAGGCCAAAAGCATCTCCGGCTATCCACAAATGTCCTTGGCTGTCTTCCAGCATGTCGCGTGCTGAGCGACCTGCGAAGGGGTAAAAATTGGTAAAGCTTTCGTCGTCCGGGTTGTAGCGGCTGAGGCTGTGGCCAATGATCCACAGCTCTCCGGCGCTGGTGATCAGCAGGTTGGTAGCGATGTTAGTGCCAATCGATTTGGGGTTGGTTTCGTCGTGATTAAAAACCCGCAGTTTGTAACCATCGTAGCGTTTCAGACCGTTGTCTGTTGCGATCCAGAGAAAGCCTTCGGCATCGCGCACTGTGGCGGTGGCCAGATCGGGGCGCGGTTTTTCCTCCAGGTAGAGTGGGTAAGCGCGATATTTTTCCTGCGCCGCGCAGACCGTGGCGACGCAGAGCAGCAACAGGGCAAGCAGGTTAGGCCATTTCATATTTCACCCGGTTGCGGCCGCTGCGCTTAGCGTTTTGAAGCGCTGCGCTCGCGCGCGTGAGGGCCTGTTGAAAACTTTCGTTACCACCAATGGTCGCGACCCCGATACTGGTGGTTACATTAAATCCGGGTGCTGGTGACAGATGGGTGCGCTCGGTAAGCTGCCGCAGTTTTTCGGCGCGATAGAGCGCATCCTGCTGATTCTCTGCTACACAAACCAACAGAAATTCCTCGCTACCCCAACGGGCAAAAATATCACTGCTTTCCAGGTTCATCTGAATAAGGGCTGAAAATGCCTTCAAAATGGCGTCGCCTTTATCGTGCCCGAACTGCTCGTTAATAAGTTTGAAGTTGTCGAGGTTCAGCAACAAAACCGCGGTAAAAGCTTTGCTATAGGTGTTTTGGTAGAGCCTTTTTATGTGTTCTTCTGCGCCGCGACGGTTGAGAATGCCGGTGAGTGGGTCTTTGTGGGCAAGTTTTTGCAGGCTGGCTTTTTCTATCGCCAGGCTGCGCTGGCGTCGTTGCAGAGCGCGTTGGCGCTTGCGATTGTAGGCGGCGACCCAGTAGAGCTGCCACAGCAACAGACAGCCCTCGCCAATAAACAACAGCATCCAGGCCACCAGTACCCAGGTAAGCATTTGCGCGGTGCTGAGCCAGCGCCCCACCAGCTCGACCTTTTCCACTCGCAATTGGTGATGCCCAGGCTCAATAAAATTAATGCCGATTTGAGTGATGTTGTTCAGCTCGACCGCCGACCAACGGTGTCGCTCCATGTGTTCACGCAACCACCAGTCAGCGACCGCAAACCGATTGAGCGGCACATTGATTTGGTTGCTGCTCATTTCCCTAAAGGCGAAAAGCGCGGACATGAATTTGGTGGTCGCGCTGTCGTCAGGCATGGAGTAGTGGGGGTTATAGTTGCGCATAAACACCCGCAGGTTGTCAGCACCGCCCTGGTAATGCAGGGTGAGGCGTATGGAATCGTACTCGCTCAGGTCAATGCCGTTAACCTCGTGACGATCCCATACCAGTGCAAAACCGCAGCCGTAGTCATAGGTTGGTAAGTAGTCGCACACCCATTCGCTTTCGCGTTCATCGACCCATTGATTGGATTCACCCTGTTCCGGGTCGATAAAGCCATAAATGATTTGTTCGACTCCGGCAGCGGGGTGTAGCTGACGGACTTTTGCCGGTAGAAGATAGTGCCCTAGCAGCAGCATGAAGGTTGCGGCCAGCATCGCCAGCCGCAAGCGCTTGGTGTGGCGCAGGGGATTAGCGGTCATCGTCAGTCTCCGCGTAGGAAGGTTGCTGCAGTCGACTGTGGGTTTGTAGCGTCTGGTAGAGCGCCCATTCCGCACGGTTCAGCGTCTCTTCGAAAGCTTCCCCGTTAATTGCAAGCGTAAAACCCACGTGGGCAATGACCGGACCGGCAGCACAGTGGGAAAAATCATGCGCGTCAACCAAACGATGAATCTGCTCCGCGGTATGTTCCAAGTGGCTCAAGCTGGTGCCGCACAGTAGCAGTACGACCTCGCCATCGGCCTGTTGGGCGATGTAACTCTGGTGGTAATGCTGCTGACTGAGCAGGCGACCGACTTCGCGACCAAGTGCGTTTGCGGCTTCGATCCCAGCGCGTTCATCGGTGAGGTCGACCCGCACCACTAGCAGGCCACTGTGTTCGGCGCGGTGGATCGCCTGAAACCGCGTAATCAGCGTCGCCATAGGTACTAACGCCGAGTCGCTGTCGGTTACTTCGCCGTCTTGCAGGGGCGAGTGTGGTTCACCTCGCTGAGCCGCGCGCCAGCGCCGGTAGCGCGGGTAGCCCAATTCTGCACAGGCCAGCACGAACCACAAACCGCTCAGCATAAACACCAGCGCTGGCCAGCTGATGCGTTCACCTTGCAGCTCGATCTTACCTACCTGAATCTTGTGCACCCCGTGCTCTAGGAAGTCGAACCCGATGCGCACGACGTTATTCAGGTCGCGACTCGCGTGAGCCAGGGGGCGGTCGGTTGCCTCCAGCCACCATTCGGCGACGCGAAACTGGCTCAGTGGCACTTGAGCGGCACCCGCTTTGAGATCTTCGGTGTGAAGATAAGTGATCATATATTTGGTGGTATCGGCGAGGCTCAAATCGGCGTCTGCGGGGTCGAAGTTGCGCACATAAAGTCGCAAAAACTCGGCTTTCCCTTCGTAGTTGAGGGTAACGCGCAAATTCTTGAACGAGGACATGTCCACGCCCCGCAACTGCGCGACTGCTTTGTTGGGTTGCGGCACTTGCGTTCTGTCGACCGTAGGCGGAATCAAACAGCTTCGGTTCTGTTCCCAGCCCCAGCCATCGCCGTCGCCGTCAACAATCGAATTTGAACAGTAAACCGCATTTTCGCCGGGCGACCGCTCGCCACTGACTTGCGGGTCGCTGGCACCGCCGCGTACAACACAGGCAGCGTCTTCTTCCCGGCCCCAGCCGTCACCATCGGGATCTGATCCAGACAGCGCGCAGTAGTGCCAGCCACTGTTATCGGCGCCAGCATCGGCGTTCGGCATACGGCAGGTGTGCTCGTCTTCCCAGCCCCAGCCGTCGCCATCCAAGTCTGCAGCGAGGGTATCGCAGAGGGGAAATTCTGCGGTCGGACGGGCTCTTTGCGCGCGCACGGCAGCCGGTACCAGACAGCTGCGCTGGTGCTCCCAGCCCCAGCCATCGCCGTCGTGGTCTGTGGCGGCGCTGGAGCAGCTGGGCGGGCGCAGCGCGGACGCCGCCTGCTCGCCACCCGTCCAGCTCACAATGAAACCACAGCTGTTATCGGTGAATGCTCGCCGGTAGTCACAGCGCCAGGCGCTATTGGCTCGCGCCAACCAATTGGCTGATCCAGCGGGGCCGTAGATATCGGAGACGGCGTCGCTGCGCGGGTAGATAACGACGTTTTTTAAAGGTATATAAGGGTGTGCTAACAGTGCTAACACCGTTAACAGGGCGAGAATAAATTTGTACAGGGTCCTTTGTATCGGTTTCATAGCGAGTGAACCGGGCTGATTGCATACAGCCCGTGCCCCAAAGAATCTGGGCCACGCAAGCAATCGTGAATTGTCGTTTTTATTGTGTTCTGAACGGCAGTATAAAGCAGGTTTGCCGAACAATTCGAGGGCCAGATTTATTCAGGGGGAAGTGGCAGGGTGCGAGAGCGGCGTAGACCGTCGTAGCTGTAGATGGCGAGTGCGACCCAGATCAGGGCGAAGGTCACAGCCATTTGCCACACCAGCGGTTCGCGGAACCAGAAAATGGCCAGCAAAAATACGATGCTGGGCGCCAGATACTGGATAAACCCGATGGTGGAGTATTTAAGTCGAGACACGCCGGACGCGAACAAGAGCAAGGGAATGCTGGTGATCGGGCCAGCGGCCATGAGTGCCACGGCGAACCCTGGTCTGCCGGTGGCCTCGATAAAAGAGAGCTTCTCGGAGAACCATCCAAAATAGACCAGTGTGGGCGGCAACAACAGCAAGGTTTCGATAAACAGACCTTCCAGTGCTCCCACTTGTACGATTTTTCGCATCAACCCGTAAAAGCCGAACGCGAATGCGAGTGTGAGGGAAATTACCGGCAGCTTGCCGAGGGTAATAATTTGCAGCAACACAGCGGCAGCCGCGAGCGACACCGACACCCACTGCATGCGACGCAGCTTTTCGCCGAGAAAGAGGAGCCCAAATAGCACGTTAATTAACGGATTGATGTAATAGCCGATACTGGTATCCAGCAAGCGGTCATTGTTGGACGCCCAGATAAATACGATCCAGTTAATGGCGATAAACACCGCGGCGGCGCTGAGTACAAGGAGTGTGCGGAGATTGCATAAATGCGGCCAGATATTTTTCCAGCGCCCCAGGGGAATGAGTACCAGCCCGGTAAATAACACCGACCAGATAATGCGGTGGACGAATATCTCGCCCTCAGGAATAGCATCCATCGCTTTGAAATAGAGTGGGACAAAGCCCCAGCAGCCGTAAGCACCTACTGCGAAGAGCAGGCCTTTGGCGGTCTCACTTTGCAAAACTGGTGATTCCTTATTCAGTTGACGTGTTAAGTGTCACTCTGGCATGTAACTCTATTGCGAAACCGAGCGGACGAATGAGCGCGCTAACTTTACCGGTTTCAATGCGGGGAAACAATCGCCGTGCCGGGTTTGGGGATACCGGGTCGACTGGTTACAATGCACGCCTTACAGCGCCTATCCGTTATGATTTTCTATGAATTCCACTTGGTTTGTTTACATGGTGTGTTGCGCGGACCAAACACTTTACACGGGAGTCACTACCGACCCGGACCGGCGCCTGGCGGAGCACAACGGTATCGGTCGTGGTGCCCGCTACACACGCGTGCGCCAGCCAGTCACACTTGTTTACTGTGAGCCCGCAGATAACCGCGCTGCTGCCTGTCGTCGGGAAGCGGCCATTAAGGCGCTGCCACGACGGGCTAAAATGGCATTAATTCACAGTGCTACAAATTGTCGGTAATTTCCGTACAATGGCGGCCGCCCTTACCCGGGGTATTAAAGTAAGCGTTCCAGCAGGCTGAGTAATATGTCCGAATTTGTGCAGGGCCAGCGTTGGGTGGTCGATTCCGAACCTGAGTTGGGGTTGGGTATTGTCACCGGTGTCGAGGCTCGTACCGTTTCCATCTTCTTTCCTCAAGGCGAGTGTGAGCGCAACTATGCCACCGCCCAAGCCCCTCTCACCCGAATTCAGTACAACATCGATGACCGCATAGAGCTCGCCGACGGCAGCGAAGCGAAGGTTGTGCACGTGCATGAACAGGGCGGGCTGCTGATTTACGATATCGGCGGCGATCGCCTGGTGCCGGAGACCATGCTGGCGGCAGAAGTCAGCCTGAATCAACCGCTGGTGCGTTTATTGACCGGGCAGCTGGATGCACCCAAATGGTTCTATTTCCGCCGTCAGCTGGATGCCGCCATGGGCAAGACCTGGCAGTCGCGACTGGGCGGCTTACTCGGCGTGCGCGCTAATCTTATTCCGCATCAATTGTATGTTGCCTGGATGGCGTGTGAGCACGAGAAGGTCCGAGTGCTTCTGGCAGACGAAGTGGGACTGGGTAAAACCATTGAAGCCGGCATGATCTTGAGTCGTCTGCTCAAATTCGAGCGGGTGGCGCGTGCGCTAATTCTGGTGCCGGATGCCTTGCAGGTGCAATGGCTGGTGGAGCTGGTGCGCAAGTTTGGTTTGATGCCGGTGTTGTTCAGTGACGAAGAGCACGATTTCAGCAGCGGCCAGATCCATATCGTGCCGCACTCTCGCGCAGATGCATTGTCGGTCGAACTGCAGGCGGCGGAGTTCGACATTACTATTGTCGACGAGGCTCACCACATATTGCCAGAAAGCGAGGCGTTCGTTTGCTTGGAAGCGCTCTCTGCTACCAGTGACCACTTGGTGTTGCTGACAGCCACACCCGAGCAGCTCGGCGCCGAGAGCCATTTCGCCCGCCTGCAGTTACTCGATCCCGCCAAATTTTCCAGTCTCGAGAAACTCCACGAGCAAGAAGCACATTACCAGTCGTTGAATCAGCGGATTCGCGCGCTGCCGGCTGGCCGTGATGCCCTGATTGAAGAGTATCACCTGGCCAAAGATATCAGCGACCAGGCGCTGGTGGATCAATTGCTCGACAGCCACGGTGTAGGTCGGGTGATGTTTCGTAACGTGCGCTCGGCGATTGCCGGCTTTCCGCAACGCCAGGCCGTGGCGCACTCACTCAGTGACGATAGCTGGGCAACACGCTTTGAATGGCTGGCGCAATTTAGCCGTGCCCACCCCGACGAAAAGATCCTGGTGATTTGCCGCCAACTGGCACAAGTAAAAGACTGTGAAAACTATTTGTGGCAGAAACACGGCATAGACGCGGCACTTTTCCACGAAGAACAGAACCTTATCGAGCGAGATAAAGCCGCCGCCTATTTCGCCGATTCTGAGCACGGCAGCCAATTGCTGGTGTGTTCTGAAATTGGCAGTGAAGGGCGCAATTTTCAGTTCAGCTGTCACCTTGTTTGCCTTGATTTGCCGGAGCACCCGGATTTGCTCGAGCAGCGCATCGGTCGCCTGGACCGCATTGGTCAGACCCGCGACGTGCATGTGCATGTGCCCTTCGCGGCGCACTCGCGCACCGCACTGCAATTCCAGTGGTTTAACGATGTCCTCCAGTGTGTGGAACAGCAGAACCCTGCCGCGGGCCCGGTGCACGACAAAGTGGTGGCTGACGTCGAGGACGATTTGTACAGTGAAGCGGTGTTGACGGAAGAATTGATATCCCAAACCCGTGCACAGGTTGCTGCATTGCAGGCGGAAATCCAGTCCGGCCGCGACGCGCTGCTGGAAATGAACAGCTGCCGTCAGCCATTCGCCGACGAGCTGGCTGCGGGTATCGCAGATTTTGAACAGGATACCCCGCAGGCGCTGGTGGAAACGGCGAGTGATCTGTTGAATTTCCATTTCGAAGCCACGGGAGACGCCAGTTTCAGTCTGATTCCGTCCGATAAGATGTTAATCCCGGCCCTGCCTGGCATTCCGCCTGAAGGCACCGAAATTACCTTCAATCGCGCACTGGCCAGTCATCGGGAAGACCTGCTTTTTATGAGCTGGGATGCCACCTTTATCACTGGTCTATGGGAGCTGCTGCACCATTCGGATCTCGGTTCGGCCTCGGTGGCAACGCTGCCGAGCAAGCAGTTGCCTGCCGGGCACTGCCTGTTGGAAGTGTGTTTTGACGTGGTGATTCAGTCGCGCCTGGCGACGGCGTGTCTGCCTTTCCTGACCAGCCATTCCGTGCGCACCCTGGTGCTCGATATTTCGGATAAGGATCTCTCATCCCTGCTCCCAGAGGAGGCTCTGCAGCAAAATATTCAAGGCGTGAAAAAGCACCTCGCGCGCGATGTGGTGAAGTCCCGCAAAGACGAAATCGGCAAGTGGTACGAAAAAGCGGAGGCATTTGCCGAGCAGCAACAGCAGACCCTGCTGGCGGACGCACTGGAGCAGGCGCGCGCGCATTTCGAGGCGGAAATAACCCGCCTGCGCAACCTCGCCCACAACAATGCAGCGGTGGGGAGGGACGAACTGGTGGCTCTGGAAGAGCGGCGCGATGGGGTATGCAACGCCCTGGAAAAGCATGCCCACTTGCAATTGTCAGCAATCCGCTTAATTGTGATCACGGGCTAGAAACCGGTAAAACTACGTCACAAAAATGGCATTAATTACCGTTTAATGGCGTAAATATACCGTTTGTCGGTGGCGCCTTGTTCACCGAGTACCGCAAGACTTATACCCCTCGCTTAATGAATAGCGGGGTGGTTTATAACAATGCGTTGGTTTCTGGTGGTGATCGTTGGGTTTCTGGGTGCTTGTGCCGGTGTGGAGCAGAATATGTCGGCAAAAATGTATCCTGGTGCGGAGCGAGAACAAGACGAACTGGCGATTGTGTTGGCGAGTAATGGTCCAGCGATGATTGGTGCTATCAACAGCCGTCGCTACGACCGCGTGCACGGCATGAACCCGGTGCAGGACTACCGCCTGTTACCTGGTAAACATGTGGTTCAACTGATTGTGTACGAAGACGCTGTATTTGATAAAGCGGATTTTTCCGTGGGTCGCGCCCAGTCGCTGCAGCAAGTGACGTTGGTGGCGGGACATACCTATCTGCCAAAAGCAGAGATGTCCGATGGGCGCCTTAATTTGTGGCTCGAGGATATGGGGCGCCTGAGCCGTAAGCGCGACTGACTTTGTCGCATTCTTTTTCGCGTCTCAGCCACGAAACCTGCACGGACGTTGTAGAATTCTAAGAGTTCGGCCTTCCGGGCCTGCCCGGCTGGTGAAGCGCCACTGCGCAGCTTTGAGTGCATGTGAGTGCATGTGAGTGCATGTGAGTCCAAGTGAACTCATGTTAATTTATGTGAGCGACGTCGGACTTACCGCTGTTCACCAGTTGAAATTCCACAGATACGAGAACTAGCCCCCAAGGGAATGAGGAGTGGCGTATGGTGACTGTCGGTCGCAATGGCGAAAACCGATTGGATGTTGCGCTCAGTGGTAAGCTCGACACAGAAGGCATGATTGCGGTATTGGACGCCTTGCTGGATAACGCCGAAGGTATGGAAAACGGTGGTGTGCTGTTTGATGTGGTCGATTACCATTTGCCGTCGTTTGGCGCTATCGCCATTGAGCTATGGCGTTTGCCACAGGTGCTGCGACTACTGCGGCGCTTTTCTCACGCGGCGGTGCTGGCCGACCAGACCTGGTTGCAAGCGATGAGCCACTGGAGCGCGGATTTGGTACCTGGGCTCACCATTAAAACTTTTAAACGCAGCGAAAAAGCCGCGGCACGTTTGTGGCTCGAAACTGTCTGCCCGTGATCGAGCCCACGCACGTATCTCTGTTTGAACTATGAGCCTCTCCTGCTTTGACCAACCCCTTTAATACCCTGCGCGACAGGCGCCTCGCAGAAGCAACGCGGGAATTTCACGCCCGCGGAAAATCGGTGGTGCGCTGCCCAACCTGCCAGTTGGCGCAATACGCGTGTATATGCCCTTACCGTCCGGAGTTGAGTAGCCGCAATGAGTTTGTGCTTCTGCTGCACCGCAACGAGGTCTTTAAGCCCACCAATACCGGTCGTTTGATTGCCGATGCACTGCCGGCCAACACGCGCGTAAGCTGCTGGCATCGCACGGAGCCGGAGCCAGAATTGCTGGCACTGCTCGCAGACCCGCAGCGGCACTGTTGTGTTGTGTTTCCGGATGACGGTGATGGTCCGTCGCAAGCCCACGCGCCTTTGGCGGACCCACTGCAACACACGACTTTCCTGCTGCTCGATGGCACCTGGAAACAAGGCAGGCGAATGCTGCGCCTGAGCCGCTGGCTGGATCAGGTGCCGCGGCTCACCCTGCCTGACGCCCTGGTGCGCGGCTATGCCGTGCGCAAGTCATTGCACGAGCATCAGTTGGCCACCGCGGAAGCCGGTGCGCTGTGCCTTGCGCTTGCCGGCGAAACGGCGCAGTCAGAGACGCTTCTCGATTATTTTTCACTGTTTAATCTGCACTACAAAGCGACGCGCGGTTGTTGTCCTGCGCCCCTCGGTGACTTACATCAGCGCTTACTCCGCAAACGGGGTTAATGCGGGCTTTTAATCGTTGACGACTCGCTTAAAATAGCCGCCTAAAGCAACAATAAAAACATCACAGTGAGTGAAGTCATGGCCCAATCCTCGCGCGCGCGTGCGCGTTACACGCCTTGGTGGTTACCTACCGCTTTAATTCTGTTACTGGCACTGTGTCTGGTGCTGCTAGCGCTGCTGGTTGTGGATCGCTCTACCTCCGTTCAAGTTCAGTCCCCAGGCCAGCAGGTGGCGGATGAGGGGCAGCGCTTGCATTGGAAGATGGTGACCACCTGGCCAAAAAACTTTCCTGGCCTGGGTTTAGCACCGGAAAATTTTGCGCGCCTGGTGGAAGAGCTCAGTGATGGCCGCTTGCAGATAACCGTGCATGGTGCCAACGAAATTGTGCCCGCTATGGGGGTGTTCGGTGCGGTGTCGTCCGGCAGTGTGCAAATGGGCCACGGCGCCGCCTATTATTGGAAAGGCAAGATTCCCGCCGCGGTATTTTTTACCACGGTGCCGTTTGGGATGAATGCGCAGGAGTTGAACGGTTGGCTGCATTACGGCGGTGGCATGGCGCTTTGGCGGGAGGCGTATGCGCCATTTAACCTGGTGCCCTTCGCCGCTGGCAACACCGGCGTACAAATGGGGGGCTGGTTTAACAAAGAGATCAACTCCATTGCCGATATTCAGGGGCTCAAAATGCGGATTCCTGGTCTGGGCGGCGAGGTATTTACCCGTGCTGGGGGAGAGGCGGTCAATATTCCTGGTGGTGAACTCTATACGGCGCTGCAGTCAGGCGTGATCGATGCTACCGAATGGGTTGGCCCCTATAACGATCTGGCGTTCGGTTTTCACCAGATCGCCAAGTATTACTACTACCCCGGCTGGCACGAGCCGGGCCCGACGCTGGAAATTATCGTCAACAAAGACGCCTACGCCAGTTTGCCTGCGGATTTGCAGGCGGTGGTCGAAGTGGCGGCGCGTGCAGTGAACCAGGATATGCTCGATGAGTACACGGCGCGGAACAATGCTGCCCTGGAAGAGTTAGTCGAGCGCCATGGGGTTCAATTGCGGGCATTCCCTCCGGCCGTACTGGCGGAGTTCAAGCGCCAATCGGCAACGCTGTATGAGGAAATGTCGCAAAAAGACCCGCTGTTTGCGAAGGTATATGCGTCCTATGCGGCTTATCTGAATGCGGTGCGCGGCTATCACGCATTAACGGAAGAGGCTTACTTCGAAGCCCGCTAGCACGGGCTCAAGTCGCTGACCGGGCGGTGTGTTCTGCTAGTCGTAGCTGCGCCCGGTAAACGCACGGTTTTAACCCTGCGGGATAGGTCGGGTGCGGCCATTGTCGTCTATAGCGACATAGACAAATTCACCTTCAGTGACTTTTTGCTGTTCGGTACGATGATAGGTTTTCACCCAGACTTCAATTAGCGTTTTAATCGACGCACGCCCAACCTCAAGTACTTCGCAGTAACAGCTAACTGTGGCACCCACGGGAACCGGACGCAGAAAAGCCATCGCGCCAACTGCGACTGTAGTTACGCGACCACGGGCAATTTCTCTGGCGGCGATTGCACCGCCCAGATCCATTTGCGACATGAGCCAGCCACCGAAAATGTCGCCATTGGAATTGGTATCCGCCGGCAATGCCAGTGTTTGTAGTACCAGTTCGCCATTTGGCGTTGGGTCTTCGTCTATATTTGCCATACCAACTTCCTACGATGATTATTATTTGGAGCCTTGCTTCAAAACCTTGTATGCATTGGCGCTGTTATATGTGCAGGCGTGACGGTAACCAAGTGGCCAGTTCGGGCCACAATGCGAGCAGCAGCAATAACAGCAGTTGCAGCCCGATAAACGGCATAACACCCCGGTAGATTGCGCTGGTGGGCAGGCTTGCTGGCGCCACTCCGCGCAAGTAAAAGAGCGCAAAGCCGAAGGGCGGTGTTAAAAAAGAAGTCTGCAAGTTTATCGCAATCATTATGCCAAGCCATATGGGATCGATACCCATGGCCAGTAATACCGGCCCGACAATTGGGATGACCACGAAGGTGATCTCAATAAAGTCGAGTATAAAACCCAGCAGAAATATGGCGAGCATGACCAGTAATACCGCAGATGCCCGCCCACCGGGAAGATCCTCAAACAACCCCTGCACCAGAGTGTCGCCGCCTAGCCCCTGAAATACCAGAGAAAACAACGAAGCTCCCAGCAAAATGGCGAATACCATCGCGGTTACCTGGGTTGTGGACAACACGACGGCGCGCAGAGTTTCAATATTCAGTTGCCGGTGAAGCGCCGCGAGGCCTATTGCCGCCACCGCGCCTACCCCTGCGGCTTCGGTGGGTGTGGCGATCCCCCCGATAATCGAGCCGAGAACCAAAACAATCAGCAGTATGGGTGGCAAAATACCAATCAGCAATTCGCGCGCGCTAACCCGGTGCTCGTCGCAAAAAGCCGGTGCAGCGGCGGGTCGTAAGCGCCCGACAACCATCAAATAGACCAAGTACAGCAGAACCAAGAGCAGACCAGGCAGCAGTGCCCCCACAAAAAGGTCGCCGACAGAAACAGGTTTGGCGTTAAATACCCCTTGTGCGAGTTGTGCTTGCTGATAGGCACTGGAGAGAACATCTCCCAAAAGCACCAACGCAATGGAGGGGGGAATAATCTGCCCCAGGGTGCCAGTTGCGCAAATGGTACCCGCAGCGAGTGCCGGGTCGTAACCGCGCTTTAACATGGTCGGCAAGGACATCAGCCCCATGGTTACTACGGTTGCGCCCACAATGCCTGTCGATGCGGCCATCAGCACTCCCACCACAATAACCGCTAACCCCAGGCCGGCAGGTAAGCGCGCGCAGGCGTGACCCATTTTTTCGAGCAGCTGCTCGGCGATTTTGGATTTCTCCAGCATTACGCCCATAAACACGAACAGTGGTACCGCAATCAAAGTGGTATTGGTGAGCGTGCCGTTATAAATACGATCTGGGTATAGGAGCAGCAACTGAATGTCGAGCTCACCGAGCAGGCTGGCGACAGCGGCGAACAGCAACGCGGTTCCGGCGAGGGTAAAAGCCACCGGGTAGCCCAGCATCAGGGCACCGCAAACGACGAGAAACATGATAATTGGCAGGAATTCGAGCACAGGCTTGTCTTATTGTTGTAATGGGAGTTGTTTTTAATCCCATGTGATACGGATGACAGCTTTTGCCACATTGCTGAACGCTTGTACAGCGAGCAGGGCGCCAGCCAGCGGCAGTAGCGTTTTCAGTACAAACACCAGTGGTAAACCACCAGGGTCTGCCGAGGTTTCGCGTATTTGCCAGGCGTTAAGCGTAAACTCCAGGCTCACAAAGGCCAAAAACAAGGCAAATGGCAACAGAAAAACTACGCCGCCAAGGGCGTCGATCCACGCTTTTTGCTGGGTGGTAAAGCGGTTATAGAACACGTCGACGCGCACATGTTTGTCGTGCAGGACATTGAAGCCGAGGCACAAACTGAGCACCGTGGCGTGCAAATACACTACGGATTCTTGCAGCGCGATAGAGCCAATGCCGAGCAGGCTACGCAGAATAACGATAAGCGCGACCAGCAGCACCATCGCGAGGGTAAGCCAGGAAAGCGTAGTGCCAATAGCGTGACTAAGCTTATCGAGTTGTTGCGCGAGTCGTTTTACTGGCGAGGGGTGAAGTTCTGACATAGCCCTGTGTCATCGTTATTTTTATTTGAGATCTGGATTATAAACGTTCGTCGTGTCAGGTATACAGGGTGCTGATAGCGTCCCGAGGGGTTAAATAGAGGGAAACCGCGACAATTGTCACTGTCAGCACACGTTTGCATAGCGGTGGTTTATAGTCGAAAAGTTGTCACATAACTGTCATAAAACAGACCTACTATGCGGGCGCACAAGGGCCTGTTTAGATTGAGCGCCAAACTGAACACCGCAATGGATGGTGTAGGTGCATCCGAGTGCGTTATGTCTTAAATAAATGTCTCAGACATTGGCGATTTTGGCTTAAAGGCGTTGTCTGCAGAAGAGACCAGACGACTGATTGGCTAAACAGCCAGGTTAACTAGGGTTACCCAGAGGTGCGGCTAACGCCGGCGCACCCCAAAAATTAACAAACACGCATCTCGTAAGGAGATTAATGTGAAAAAGCTTTTGGTTTGGACTTTCGCTGCTGCAACCACAATGGCAGCATCCTCGGCATTTGCTGCTCGGGATTCCATTAGTATTGTGGGGTCATCGACCGTATTTCCATTTTCCAAGGTAGTCGCCGAGCGCTTCGGTCGCGCCACCAAGTTCAAATCCCCCACAGTAGAGTCCACCGGTACCGGTGGCGGTTTCAAACAGTTTTGTGGCGGTGTTGGGGTGAACTTCCCCGATATGTCCAACGCATCTCGTCGTATCAAACAGGCGGAGCTGGACAACTGTAAAGCTAACGGTGTGACCGATATTGTTGAAGTACTGATCGGTTATGACGGAATCGTGATTGCCAATTCCGTAAAGGCCAAGCAAATGAAACTGAGTCGCAAGGACTTGTTTCTGGCGCTCGCCAAGAAAGTGCCAAACCCAAGCGGTGGCGACACGCTGGTGGACAACCCCTATAAAACCTGGAAAGACGTAAACCCCACGCTGCCCGCAATCAAAATTGAAGTGTTGGGCCCTCCCCCCACCTCCGGCACCCGCGATGCGTTTGTAGAGCTGGCAATGGAAGGCGGCTGTAGCCAGTTTTCGTTTATCAAGGCGTACAAGTCCAGTGATAAAAACCGCTTCAAAGAAGTGTGTCATATTCTGCGCGAAGACGGCGCATTTATCGAAGCCGGTGAAAACGACAATCTGATCGTGCAGAAATTGAATGCCAACCCGAATGCACTGGGTATTTTCGGCTTCAGCTTCCTGGATCAGAACGCCGACAAGGTACAGGCATCATACGTGGACGGCAGCTTGCCGACCTTCGATACCATCGCTGATGGCGCTTACCCGGTATCTCGTCCACTGTACTTCTATGTTAAAAAGGCGCACATCGGCCTGATTCCTGGGATCGAGCAATTCCTGGCGGAGTTCACCAGCGAAAAAGCCTGGGGTGACGAAGGCTACCTGTCGGAAAAAGGCTTGATTCCACTGGATGAAGACCGTCGCGCGACTATCGCCAAGCGTGTTAAAGCGCTCGATAGCCTTAAGTCGCTATAAGGCTGGTTTTGCAGTAAACGATGCAGGCCCTTGAAAGGGCCTGCTTTTTCGATTTAAATGCCCGCCCCAATCGCCTCGAATACATTATTCCCCCGAGAGGATTTATGAACAGCTGGGTCCTAATTGTGTTAATGGCCGCGCTGTGCGCCACCATATTCGTCGCAGGTCGCAGCCGTTCTCTGAATGTCGCCACCGGTGTTGGTGGTACCCGCTATTTGAATTCCCTGCCGTTTTATTACGGTATGCTCAGCGCATTGTGGGCAATCCTGCCGGCTCTGGTGCTGGTGACCCTGTGGAAAATATTCGACGGTCAGATTATCGAGCACATTGTTATCAGCGAACTGCCTGATGATGTGGTGTTCGAGGACGCCTCCCAGCGCGGCCTGATGCTCAACCAAATCTACAATATTATGAATGGTCAGCTCAGTGCGGATGCTGCGCCGGCCTATCTCGCCGATTCCGTTGCCCGCCTGCAAGCGCTGAAGGCGCATGCGGATTTACTGGTGGCGGTGCTGGTCGTGATGATGATGGTTGGGCTCGGTGGTTTCGCCTGGTGGCGCATCAATCCGCAACTGCGGGCGCGGGCGCAGGTTGAAAACGTCTTCCAGCTGGTGCTTCTTGGGTGTTCTTCACTCGCCATTCTCACCACGATTGGCATTGTGATGTCGGTGCTGTGGGAATCCCTGCGCTTCTTTCATGCTGTGCCGATTACCGATTTCCTGTTCGGTCTTGAGTGGAGCCCGCAAACGGCGATTCGCAAAGATCAGGTGGCCGGCAGCAGTAGCTTTGGTGCGGTGCCTTTGTTCGCCGGTACCCTGTTGATAGCCGGTATCGCCATGCTGGTTGCGGTGCCAACTGGCCTGATGTCAGCAATTTACCTTTCCGAATACGCGCATAAGAAAGTGCGCGCAATTGTGAAGCCCTTGCTCGAGGTGCTCGCCGGTATTCCCACTGTGGTCTACGGCTTCTTCGCGGCAATTACGGTGGCGCCGTTTATTCGCGATACTGCGGTGTCCATGGGCCTCGACAACTATATGGCGGTTACTTCCGAAAGCGCCCTCGCCGCTGGCCTGGTGATGGGGGTCATGATTATTCCGTTTATTTCATCCCTGTCGGACGACGTGATTAATGCGGTGCCGCAATCGTTGCGCGATGGCGCGCTCGGCTTGGGTGCGACCCGTTCCGAGGTGATCCGTCAGGTAGTCATTCCTGCAGCCTTGCCGGGTATTGTGGGCGGCGTGTTGCTGGCTGTTTCCCGGGCCATTGGCGAAACTATGATTGTGGTAATGGCTGCAGGCCTGGCAGCGAAACTAACCGCTAACCCGCTGGATTCTGTGACTACTGTCACCGTTCAGATTGTGACGCTGCTGGTCGGCGACCAGGAGTTCGACAGCCCCAAAACTCTGGCGGCATTTGCGTTGGGCTTGATGCTCTTTATCGTTACTCTGGCACTTAACTACGTGGCTCTCCACGTTGTGAGGAAATATCGTGAACAGTACGAATAGCGCTGAAAAGCCCACTACCGCAGAGCTGGTTGAGCGCAGTCTGGCGAAACGCCGGGCATCCGAATGGCGTTTTAAGCAAATGGGCCGCGCCTCGGTGGCGGTCGGGATTATCGCCCTGCTGATTTTGTTTACCCAGATTATCGGGAATGGGATTGGTGCGTTTCGCCAGAGCTTTATTCACATGGAGATCGAGTTTGACCCGGATACCCTGGGTATGACTGAGGTGAACCACGAGCAATTAGCGCTGGCCAATTTCGATGGCATTGTACGCAACGGTTTGCGCGAGCTTTTCCCCGAGGTAAAAGGTCGTCGTGAGAAGCGCGAGCTCTACTCTATTGCCAGCTACGGTGCGGGATTTAAATTGCGCGATATGCTCGCTGCAGACCCTGGCCTGCTAGGTCAGCGGGTTTCAGTTAAGCTGTTGGTGGACGACGATGTCGACACTTACGTGAAGAGTCTTCGCGCGGGCGACCCCTATGAAGACAGGATCAGCGAAGCCCAGCGCAAGCGAATCGATAAGCTGCTGGAAAGTGGTGCGCTCAAACTGGACTTTAACACCGGGTTTTTCACTTCGGCAGATTCGGCAGAGCCAGAACAGGCCGGCATTCTCGGTGCTCTGCTCGGCAGTTTATTCACCCTGCTGGTTACCGGTTCGTTATCGTTTCCCATTGGTGTGGCAGCGGCTATTTATCTGGAAGAGTACGCCAAGCGCAGCAGGCTGACAGACTTTATCGAGGTTAATATCAATAACCTTGCCGCTGTGCCGTCAGTTATTTTCGGTTTGTTGGGGCTGGCGATATTTCTGAACTTCTTCAATATGCCACGCTCAATGCCGTTGGTGGGCGGTTTAGTGCTGACTTTGATGACGCTGCCAACCATTATTATTTCCAGCCGTGCGGCAATCAAAGCGGTACCGCCGTCCATCCGCGAGGCTGCTTTGGGTATGGGGGCATCCAAGATGCAGATGATTCTGCAGCATGTGTTGCCACTGGCGATGCCGGGCATGCTTACCGGCGCGATCATCGGGATGGCTCAGGCTCTGGGGGAGACGGCTCCTCTGTTAATGATCGGCATGGTGGCGTTTATCGCAGAAGTTCCTGCGGGAATTACCGATCCGGCCACCGTGCTGCCGGTACAGATTTTCCTCTGGGCCGACAGCCCGGAGCGCGCATTCGTCGAGCGCACGTCGGCAGCCATTATGGTATTGCTCGCGTTCCTCATCACTATGAACACTCTGGCTATCTGGCTGCGCAGGCGGCTTGAGCGTCGCTGGTAAGGGCAGAGCAGGATTGAATCATGGATATTTCTGAAGAGAAAAGCGCTACGCTTATAGCGGAACACGATCGAACAGAGGCTCCGAAAATGACAGAAAATACCACCGCAAAACAGGTGGCCGATATGAAGGCTGAGCACGCCACGACTGTCGGCAAACCACTGGTGGACAATGCCAAAATGTCGATGCGCGGCGTAGACGTTTTTTATGGCGATAAACAAGCGGTATTCGGAGTCGACCTGGATATCGGCGAAAACGAAGTGATCGCCATGATCGGGCCGTCAGGTTGTGGTAAATCTACTTTCCTGCGCTGCCTGAACCGCATGAACGACACTATCGAAATCTGTCAGGTGAAGGGTGAAATCTCCCTCGACGGGCTCAACGTGTACGATCCAAAGCTGGATGTGGTGCCGTTGCGCGCGCGTGTGGGCATGGTTTTTCAAAAGCCCAACCCGTTCCCAAAATCCATCTATGAAAATGTCGCGTACGGGCCCAAAATACACGGTCTTGCGCGGCGTCGCTCGGAGATGGACGAAATCGTCGAAACCAGTTTGCAGCGTGCGGGCCTGTGGGAGGAAGTGAAAGATCGCTTGCACCAGCCCGGTACAGGTCTGTCTGGTGGTCAGCAGCAACGGCTGTGTATTGCGCGCACTATCGCGGTAAGCCCGGAAGTGATTTTGATGGATGAGCCCTGCTCCGCGCTGGACCCGATCGCAACGGCTAAAATAGAAGAGTTGATTGCCGAATTGAGCCAGAATTTTACGATCGCGATAGTGACTCACTCAATGCAGCAGGCTGCACGGGTTTCGCATCGCACCGCCTATTTCCATTTGGGCCGGTTGATCGAGGTGAACAACACCAAGAAAGTATTTACTACCCCCGACCACGAACTGACCGAAGCGTATATCACCGGTCGATTCGGTTAATCTGGTTGTTATTTAAGGAAGCGCTATGGAAAACATGCACCTCGATCAACACATCTCCAAGCAGTTCAATACCGATCTGGAAAAACTCCGGACGGCGGTGTTGGAAATGGGAGGCCTGGTTGAGGGACAACTGGCCGATGCCGTGAAAGCTATCGAGACCGGTAGCATGCGCCTGGCGGAAAAGGTGCAGGAAACCGAAGACGAAGTGAACCAGTACGAAGTGAACATCGATGCCCAGTGCACCGAGGTACTTGCGCGACGCCAACCGGCAGCGTCCGATTTGCGCTTGGTGCTGATTGTTTCCAAAGCGATTCGCGATCTCGAACGGGTTGGCGATGAATCTTCCAAAATTGCGCGCATGGCCATAGAGCTGAGCGACGAAGAAACCGACCCGGATGGGTTTGTTGAATTGCGCCATATGTCCAGCAACGTGCAGAAAATGTTGAACGCAGCGCTGGATGCATTCGCGCGTTTCGATGTACCTGCAGCGCTAAAAGTGATGCGCGAAGACAAACACGTCGATCGCGAATACAAATCCGCGATTCGTGAAATGGTAACCATGATGATGGAAGATCCGCGCAGTATATCGCGGGTGCTGAATGTGATCTGGTCCCTGCGGGCGTTGGAGCGTATTGGCGATCACGCGCGCAATATTGCCGAGCATGTTATCTACCTGGTACGTGGCACCGATGTGCGTCACATTTCTATCAAGGAAATCGAAAAACAGCTCGATCAGGATCAATAAGCTGTCACATTTTTGCAACAAAAATGTAGCAAAACCTTTATAATTCCCGCCGAATTTTCTGCGCTCGCCGAGCGCAGCTATCCGGATCTTGTTAAAGCCACCTTCTGACCGATGAGTTAATGTCTCGCTCGATGCATTGTTCTGTGTCGAGTTTGTCTTTTGTGGAAAAAAACGTCGTTTTATTGATCTGTTCAGCTTGCGCGGGCCAGCGTGTGTGGATAAGCTTTAAAGAACTTGGATAGCTGCGGAATCGGCCGCAGAACGACTCTAAACGAGAAGCGGACACTCACAATGAAGAAGAAACAACTCCTACCTGGTCTTATCGCTCTAACGCTTTCCGGCACCGTCGCCGCCGACCCAGAGATATTCGGTTTAATTCACCTTGTTACCCAGTATCACGAAACCACTGACACCGTGACGGATGAGTCTGAGTCTGTGGTGGAGCTAGAGAGCTTTTTTTCGCGTTTAGGCGTTCGTGGCAGCGAAAAACTGGATAACGGCCTGGAAGTGTTTTATCACTACGAGTTGGGTATAGAGCCGAATGACAATGTGACTTGGACCAAGCGCAATAGCTTTTTAGGTGTCAAAGGCGATTTTGGTCGCCTTGCGTTTGGCCGGTTCGATACGCCGTTTAAACGCTCACAAGGGAAAGTGGACATTTTTGGCGATCAGGTTGGCGATATTGCGCAGGTTATCACCATCAACGACAACCGCCTAACCAACATGGTGGAATATACAACGCCTAACACGCTGAACGGATTGCAGTTCAAAGGCCTGGTGCTGTTGCGCGAAGACCCGGAGCTGGAAGACGGTTATGGCGGTTCCGCAAGTTACACTAAGGGTGATTTTTACGTGGCACTGGCTTTGGACAGTGATATCGAAGAGGTGGATACGTCTGCGGTGCGGGTTTCCTCTACCTACCAGATAGGCCCGGTTCAATTGGGTGGAATGTACGAGCAGTATTCACCGCAAAATGATGCGGACGATGTGGATGCCAAGCTGGTGTCAGTGAAATACCGCGTCGGCGGGAAATGGGATTTGAAAGCGCAATACGCTATGTCCGACGTGAAGTTTGAGGGCGCGAAGAGTGGTTCCGTCGGTGCGGACTACCACTTGAGCCCGACCTTCAAACTGACCAGCTATCTCACCCGTAACAGTTCTGATGAAACCCCCACCGAAAAATATGCTGGTGTGGGTGGTGTACTGAAATTTTAAAGAATTGACCTATTTCCAAACCCAAAGGCGACTTTTTAGTCGCCTTTTTTATGGCTGTTTGTCGCTTGCTGCCTGGCAGCGGTGATCGAGGTTATCAATTTAACAATCAACATTGCGAAGCTGATAGGTGGTGCTGAAACCGCCGCTGTTATCTGAACGGCGTTGTAATTCATTAAAATTCTTAAAACTTCGCCAATATTTAAAGGGAGCGCGATTAAATAGATAGGCGCATTTATTCAATCGTCGGGTCGATGGGAAACTAAAATCCGGGAATATCAGGAATTTTTTTATCGTATTTCCAGCTATAAGCTAAACTTTTAGTTATTCTTGTCACAGCGTTATGGCGCGAAAATCCCCGACCCAAGAGATGTAAAATGACCATTCGATGTATTTCATTCCTGCTGCTTATTATCGGCCTTACTGCGTGTGACGGGGGCTTGCGCAGCCTCAGCAACTCAGAACTGGCCACCAAGCGGGACGAGTGTATTGCAGGCAATCCAACGTCACCGGGCAAGGTGACCGCCTGCGAGAACATTCGCAAAGAATGCGAGCGTCGCCGCAAGGACGGTAACTTCGCCTGTTAAGGACATGCTCCTAACTGGCAGGCTGTAATTGCGCTAACCGGCGCTCTGCAGCAGCACCAATATCGCCACCTGCTGATGCTGCCTGCTGGTAATAACCTACTGCCTGTTCGCGATTGCCACTTCCCAGTTCGACTTCACCCAGATAAAACACCGCTGTTGCTGTGGGCAGCAGTTGCGCGCTTTGTGTTAACGCCGTGCGTGCCGCTGACCAGTTTTTTTGCTGGGCTTCGCAAATACCGAGGCCAAGGAACCCCATAAAATAGTCTGGATTGCGACTGTTTGCTTCTGCGAACGCGGATTTGGCAGCGGCCGCTTTATCCTGGCTGAACAGTATCTGCCCTTTAGTGATGTAAAAGAGCGATTCGTTGGGTTGCAGTTTGATGGCTTGTTCGGTAAGTGCCAGGGCTTCGTCCATATTCCCTTTGGCGGCCGCTTGCTCGGCGAGTTGGTGCTTGTCGTAGGCCGGCTGGTCCTTTTTCAACTGCGCAATTGCCTCTTGAAAGGCTGCCCGGTTGCGCTTGCCGTCAGGTAAAGTACTGGCCTTCTCGCGATTGCGCGCCACGCGCTCCTCGGATGGCGGGTGACTTGCAAACAGGTTACTGAGCAAATCGCTCTGCTGCCCTTTGCTCAGTGCAACGAATTTTTGTTGCAGCTCCACTGCGGCATCAGGGTCGTAGCCAGCAGACACCATATAGTCGATTCCGTAAAAGTCCGCCTCCAACTCCTGACTGCGACCGTAGTGTGCTTGAAATGCCTGCGCGCCGACCGAAGCTCCAGCACCGATCAACGCAGCTTTATCATCCTCAACCGCAGCACCTGCCGCAACAGTTGCCGCAAGTACCCCGACGCCGAGAATTTGCTGACGGGTCATTTGGTTTGCGCTGTGTTCCGCTGCCGCGTGCACGACTTCGTGTCCGAGTACCGCGGCCAATTGAGCTTCGTCATCCAAGAGCACCAACAATCCGCGGTTCACGGCAATTTTGCCACCTGGCAGGGCCCAGGCATTGGGGACATTGTTGTTGAGCACCACGAATTCGTAGGGCAGTTTTACCTCACTTTGCGCGGCTACCGCCTGACCCACCTGCCTGACATAGACATTGAGATCGGGGTCCACCACATAGCGTCCGCCCTGCTGCTGTTGCGAGGGAATATATTGTTGATTACCCAGGCGGATTTGTTCCGCAACGGGCATCGTCAGTTGCCGTTTACCCGTGACCGGATTGACAGAGCAGGCTGTGGCCAAAGTAGTGACTAAGATAAGCGCAATAAGGGCCCGCAAGTGGTGATGCAGCGTGAGCATATGTTTTCCTTTGCTTTACAAGGTGGTGAGCAGGAACTGTAAACGTCCATTATAATGGCCGCGTTTCGTCCTGTTGATAAAATTGTGACTCCGTTCCACACGCTTTGTTCATTGCTTCTCTCTAGCGAAAGCGCCGAACAATGCCGTGCGAGACGCGGTACGAGTGTCATGTCTCGACAGGAGCGTGAGGCACATTGATTCGAGTACAGTTAGAGAGAGTGAAATGACAGATAACGCGTTGCAGGAAATTAGTTTATTTGCTGGGCAGCAAGCCGACGGGCGGCCGGTGATGGAAACCCTGCAAGTGCGTAAACTCGACGATGGCGCCTTTCAACTGGTTAAATCTCCGGCGTTTGTTCGAGGTATTGCCAGTGGTGATCATATTAAAGTGGATCGCAAGACTGGCAGTTTCACTCTGGTGAAGCGCGCTGGCAATTTATGTATTCGTGTGTTTTCCCGGACCGGTGCAGCGGCGTTGGCAGAACAACTGGTTCCTGAGCTGGAAAAACTGGGCGGCGAACTGGATTACGAGAATGCGCGGATGCTGGTGTTTTCGATCCACGTGAGTTGCGGATTTCAAACCATAGAGGACATCCTTAACCGCTGTCTCGGTGACGATGGCGGCAGTACCTGGATGTACGGTAATGTGTACGATATCGTCGAAGGTCAACAACAGCCGCTTAATTGGTGGCAGGAAATTCTGAAACCACAGTAGCTAATTCCCTCGTTGCGTGTAACTTCTATTACGCCGATAAACATAGCCACCTGTAGAGTGTGGTTATGCACCGTTATAATCTCACCCAAATGAATTAAGAAAAAAACGGCCATGCTGATTGTTATTTCCCCTGCCAAAAACCTAGATTACGATTCTCCAGTTCCTACCGCCAAAAGCACGAAAGCTGCATTGTTGGACGATGCCAGTGAATTGATGGACGGGTTGAAAACACTCGCGCCTCAGGATGTTTCTCAATTGATGGGCATAAGCGATAAGCTCGGCCTGCTGAATTACGATCGCTTTCAGGACTGGCAATTACCGCTTACCAAAAAAAATGCGCGACAGGCGCTGCTGGCGTTTAAAGGCGATGTCTACGTGGGCCTGGACGCTTACAATTTTTCGGCTGAGGATTTCGATTTTGCGCAGCAGCACTTGCGGATTTTATCCGGCCTGTACGGGGTACTTAAACCGCTGGATCTGGTTGCGCCCTACCGACTGGAAATGGGTACCCGCTTCGCGAATGACCGCGGTAAAGACCTCTACGCCTTCTGGGGTGACAAGGTTACCGCAGAGCTCAATAAACCGATCAAAAAGCTCGCCAGCAACACCCTGATTAACCTGGCGTCTAACGAGTATTTTAAATCGGTTAAGCCTGCGCACCTGCAAGCGCAAATTATCACGCCGGTGTTTAAGGACTGGAAAAACGGCACCTACAAAATCATCAGCTTTTTCGCTAAAAAGGCGAGGGGCCGGATGAGCGCCTATATTATTAAGAATCAAATTACCGACCCGGAGTTGATTAAACAGTTTGACTGGGACGGTTATCAATACAACAGCGCTATGTCCGACGCCGGTCAATGGGTGTTTACCCGCAAGCAATAACGGCGAAAGCTCGCGCCTCTGGAAGGGGAACCCATGGCCTTGCGAGTACTGGTAGTGGACGACGCGAGTTTTGTCCGGGATACCATTAAGCGCACTTTGCGTCAGTTTATCACCAACCTGGAGTTGCACGAGGCTACAGACGGCCGCCGCGCGCTGGCGATCCTTAAAAACAACGAAATGGATCTGGTGTTATCCGATTGGGAAATGCCCGAAATGAGTGGCGAGGAGTTGTTGCGCTGGGTGCGCACCGAGGCGCGCAACCCCAGTATGCCTTTTGTGATGATCAGCAGCCGAGGCGACCGCGACCACGTGGTACAGGCTATTCAATCCGGGGTGAGCGACTATTTGGGCAAACCCTTTACCGCCGAGGAACTGCGGCGCAAAGTGGGCAAGCAGCTCAAGAAAATTGGGTATAAAGACGAAGGACGACCGCGCCAGGAAACCAGTGCTTTTGGTTCGCTGGATGTGCTTACCGGTGGTAATGCGCAGGCTAAAACGGTCGCTCCAGAGGACGTTGCTGCCGCAAATCCATTATTTGCCAAGCCCGCGAAAGCAGTTGTGGCCAAGCAAAAAAAGAGCGGTCAATTTGAAGGTAAAGCGCAGCTGCGGTTCCCCAATACGGCCTGCCAGGTGATGGTCCGGGAATTGTCGCTGCAGGCGATGAGCGGATTCATGGTGCGTCCGGAGGTGTTGCCCACACTTTTTGACCAGGCCGTCGTGGATCTGGAAAACAAAGACGGGAAAGCGTTGGCCCGCTTAAACGCGTATGTCCACAGTCTGCAAGCCGTGGAAAATCATCCAAACACCAACAAACTTAAAATTGTGGTTCGCTTTGTCGATAACGACCCCGAAAAATTTGAGGTGATCTCAAAAGCGATAGCAGGCGCTTAGTTAGGGGGGCAGCCCAAGACGGTATTTATCGACACACTCGAACAGGAATTTGTGCACGACTCTACCCTCCCCAACTCGTTAAAAACGCACTAAATCTGCTGCCTTGGCGAAGTAGTGGTCAAATTCTTGCTGCAGATCCCAGTACTGGTCGGTATATAAGCTGTTAAATATGGATATGCGTGCGTAAAATGGTGCATGATGCGCCATTCTGTGTTCTTGATGCCGCGTCGCAGCCGCAGTGGTTTGTACACAAGAAAATAAATACGCACAAACGTTCACTGGTATGAGCAAACCGTCAGGCGTTGTAAAACGCTTACCCCGGAGGGACCATGGAAGAAGACGTCAAGCCTTTTAGTCAGGCCTGCGAAAATAATAAGGAACCGATACTGTGTGTTTTGCGCCGGGTATTCGAGCCTTGCCGCAGGGTGATGGAAATCGGCAGTGGCACAGGCCAGCATGCCTGCTGGTTCGCATCGCATCTTGACCACTTAAAGTGGCAGCCGACCGACGTCAGTCAAAACCTCGCAGGTATAGAGCTGTGGCGTGCTAGCTGCCCAAGCCCCAATCTGCTTCCCGCCCTTACCTTTGATATCCGCGATCCTGAGTGGCCTGCACCCGGCTGCGATGGGGTCTTTAGCGCGAATACTGCCCACATCATGAGTTGGCCATTGGCCTGTGCGATGATCGAGCGCGTTGCAGACAATCTGCCGGCGGGCGGGGTTTTTGCGCTTTACGGCCCGTTTAATTACCATGGTACCTATACCAGCGACAGCAACCGTGATTTTGATCAGTGGCTGAAAGAGGCAGATCCGGAGCGTGGTATTCGCGACTTCGAAAAGGTAGACCAGTTAGCGTTGAGCCACGGTTTACATTTGTTTGAAGACAATCCCATGCCTGCAAACAACCGCCTGCTGGTGTGGGTTAAACGCCCTCAAGACCTAATCTAGTCTGATCGGTAGCGTATTCCTGATAAATGCGGTGTGCTGAGCGCCTAGCCTGGTTCACCGTGTGTTGACGGCGCGCTGTCAAATGCAACTGCAAGTTCCTCTTCTTCAGAGCTATAACGATAACAAATGGGTTACCCATTGATGGAGGTTACATGAGTCAGCTTTCTTCCCGCCGTCGTATTCTCAAGCAGGGCCTGATGGGTGCGGCGTTGGCGGCTTCGCCGTCATACAACCCTCTCGCAATCGCCAAACCCGGCCGACGCAAAATTGGTGTCGCGCTGGTCGGTTTGGGTTATTACAGTCGCGATCTACTCGCGTCTGCACTGCAACTTACTCAGTACTGCGAATTGCGCGGCCTGGTGACAGGAAGCCCGGAGAAGGTTCCCCAGTGGCAGCAGGAATATGGCATCGCCGACCGTAATATCTATTCCTACGAAACCATGCACCAGGTGGCTGATAACCCGGACATCGACGTCTTGTATATCGTGGTTCCCACCGGGCTGCACGAGAAATACGCGCTCATTGCGGCCAATGCCGGTAAGCATGTGTGGTGTGAGAAACCAATGGCGATGACCGAAAAAGAATGTCTCTCGATTATTGGTGCCTGCAATAAAAATGGCGTTCAGCTGGCGGTAGGCTATCGCATGCAACACGAGCCGAACACGCGCACGGTAATGTCTTACGCGAGCTCGCAACCGTATGGCAAATTAAAAAACATTATTGCCAAAGCCGGTTACGCCGGGGGAGCGCCCAACCCGGACAACTGGCGTTTAAGCCGCAAACTCGGCGGTGGCGCGCTTTACGATATGGGGGTGTACCCGATTAATGCTGCGCGCTATACCGCAGGCAGCGAGCCAGTCGCCGTGACTGCCCGACTTGAAGTCGAGCGCAAGAACGTCTTCAAAGAAGTGGATGAATCCGCCTATCTAACGCTGGAATTTCCCGGGGGTGTTATCGCTGAATGTGCCACCAGTGTTGGTCAGAATATGAATATGCTGCGCGCGAATTGCACCAAGGGCTGGTACGAGCTGGAGCCTATGCAGGCCTATTCCGGGGTGAAAGGCCGAACCAGTAGCGGTGTACTGCTCGACAAAACGGTTGCTAATCAGCAGGCTCGGCAAATGGACGACGACGCACTGGCGATCTTCCACAAGTCGCCGGTACTGGTGCCAGGGGAAGAGGGGTTGGCGGACATTCGAATTATCGAAGCGGCCCATCGCTCTAACGCCAGCGGTAAGCGTGTAGCGCTCTAAGAAGAAAAGAGCGTTAGCATCGCAGATACGCGCTTGTCGCCTGGATAAATCTGTGCGCACTCCAATACTGGGGTGCGCGTCTGTTATTTGGTAACCTCTGCGTTTCACTGACTGTAACAACGCACCTACCTGTGACCGCATCGCCCTCCTCCCTCAGTCTCGCACAGCGACCTCTCACCGAGCTAAAAGGTGTGGGTGACAAACTCGCCGCCAACTTCGCCAAGCTCGGCCTGCACAGCCAGCAGGATTTACTGTTCCATCTGCCGTTGCGTTACCTCGATAGAACCCGTATTACGCCGCTGGGGCAGTTGCAACTGAATACCTCGGTAATGATTCAGGGCGCGGTATTGCGAACCCAGGTCACCTTCGGTCGCAAGCGTAGCTTGTTAGTACAGTTGGAGGACGAAAGCGGCCAGACCTGCTTGCGGTTTTATCATTTTACGGCTTACCAAAAAGACCGCCTCGAGCCCGGCACGCTGCTGCGCTGCTACGGCGAACCGCGACTGGGCAGCTCCGGGCTAGAGTTCTATCACCCGGAATACGATGTTATTGACGCTGCGGCACCACCGCCGTTGGACAATACCCTGACTCCAGTGTATGGCCTTACCGAGGGCGTTTCCCAGCAGCGGATGCGCAGTGTTATCGAGCAGGTGCTGGCAAAAATCAAACAGTCTCCACCCGATGAGTACCTGCCGCGCGACGTGAATCAGCGCTTTGCCTGTGAGTCACTGAGCGAGGCCTTGCTGTGCGTTCACCAACCGCCACATTCCGTGCAGGTTAAATCGCTGCTCGAAGGGCACCACCCTAGTCAGCAGCGCCTCGCCTACGAGGAACTGCTCGCGCACTTTCTCGTCAAGCGCAAACTTCACGCGATAGCGGCCCGCCAAAAAGCGCCGAGGCTTACCCTAGACACCAGCCTGCAAGAACGCTTTCTCGCACAGCTGCCGTTTGCCCTGACAGGCGCGCAACAGCGGGTTTGCCGCGAAATTTTTAACGATCTGGCAAACGGGAGCCCCATGTTACGGATGGTGCAGGGTGACGTGGGTTCGGGTAAAACGCTGGTGGCCGCGCTGGCGGCACTCGCTGGAATCGACAGCGGCTTCCAGGTGGCGGTAGTTGCGCCCACGGAGATTTTGGCCGAGCAGCACTTTCGCAATTTTGACGGCTGGTTGAGCGGCCTCGGTTTCCAGGTGGAATGGCTGGTCGGCAAGCTCACTGTCGCCAAGCGGCGCAATGCTCTGGAGCGCATCGCTAGCGGCGAAGCTCAGGTAATTGTCGGTACTCATGCACTGTTTCAGGAAGGGGTAAATTTCGCGCGGCTGGGGCTCTCCATTGTGGATGAGCAGCACCGTTTCGGTGTCGACCAACGATTGAGTTTGCGTAAAACCAATGCGGACGATCAGCTCCCGCACCAGTTGGTTATGACGGCGACACCGATTCCTCGCACCCTGGCGATGGCGGCTTATGCGGAACTTGACTACAGCGTTATTGATGAATTGCCGCCTGGGCGAACACCGGTAAATACCGTGTTGATCAGTCAGCGGCGTCGCGCGCAGGTGGTGGAACGCATTCGCGCGGCCTGTGCCGAAGGGCGCCAGGTGTACTGGGTGTGCACACTGGTGGAGGAGTCGGAATCCCTCGCCGCCGCCAATGCGGAGCAAACCGCCAGTGAATTGCGCGAGGCACTCGCTGATATCGCCATCGGCCTCGTGCATGGGCGTCTGAAGGCGACTGAAAAAGAAACGGTGATGGCAGCGTTCAAAGCGGCGGAGCTACAGTTACTGGTGGCTACCACGGTCATCGAAGTGGGCGTGGATGTGCCCAACGCGAGCCTGATGATCATTGAAAACCCGGAACGCCTGGGGCTGGCGCAACTGCACCAGTTGCGTGGTCGCGTGGGCAGAGGAACTACCGCGAGTCATTGTGTACTGCTGTACGGCGATAAGTTGAGTGAGCAGGCGCGCCAGCGGCTACAGGTGTTGCGTGAAACTAACGATGGCTTTTTGGTGGCGGAAAAAGACCTTCAGTTGCGTGGGCCGGGTGAAGTGCTGGGTACCCGCCAAACCGGCGATATGCAATATCGCGTTGCCGATATGGTGCGTGACGAGCACCTACTGCCAGAGATTCACCAGTTGGGCGAACAGTACCTTCACCATCAACCAGCTGTGTGCGAAAAACTCATTCAGCGCTGGATTGGCGACAAACAAGCCTATATTAACGCGTAGTAGCGTTTGCCTTATTACCCTCCTTCCAGTATCGAGCGTTCGGCGGTCGAGCTGTTAGTTAACTGGGAATATAGTTCACCGGGAATGCAGCTGACCGGGCTCCGGAATCCTTTTGTCGCGTTTTCTATGAAAAAAAGTTCTGACGCATAAATCAACATCTGAGGCGTTAGTCGGTAGGATATGAACTATAGTGCTAAAAAAGTATTCAGCGCCATTAGCATTTTGCCGTCGTGCGACTTTTCATCGCTGACGGCGCAATGTTAATGCGGTTAGTAGCAGGAGAACGTTTGTGTCTTTACCCGCCAGTATTCAGGAGATGTTGGACACCCAGAAGGTGAATTACAACATTGCGCCGATGGATCGCTCTGGACACCCGCTTGGGTCCAGTCAGATGCAAAATATCTGTATCGTGCAATCCGTATTGTTGCAGGATGCGCATGGCAGGGTGCAGGTTCTGCTGCCAGCGGGTTCGCTGGTGGACCTGGAAAGCCTGTCGCGGCATACAGAGCGCAATTTCGAGGGTGTTAACCTCGACGATGTACGTCCCTTGCTGCAGCAGCACCAGTTGACCTGTATCCCCGCCCTGCCGCGCTGGCAGAGCATGCCTACAGTGGTCGATGAACGCTTGGTACAGGCATCTACGCTCTGGCTGGAGTCGGGTACCGGCACCAATATGCTCGAGCTGAGCCGCGCGGATTTTCAGAGCATTATTGCCACCTCCGAAGTGCTGCCCTGCGCCCTGGATGCGCCTGTGTTGAGTTTCGATGGCGACAAAGAGGAGGCGCAGATTCTCGATTCGGTGAAGCGCTTTACCCAAAAGCGCGTAAAGCAGCGCCTGGACGAAACCCTCGAGCTGCCGCCACTGCCCGAAACCGCGCAGCGCATTATCAAACTGCGCGCAGACCCTAACGCCGATATCAGCGATCTATCGAATATTGTCGAGATCGACCCGAGCCTTGCGGCGCAGGTCGTGAGTTGGGCGGCGTCGCCCTATTATTCTGCGCCGGGCCGGATTAAGTCCGTGCACGACGCAATTGTACGAGTGCTGGGTTTCGATATGGTGCTCAACCTGGCTCTGGGCTTATCGCTCGGCAAAACCGTCAATATGCAGGTGCTGACACCCCAGCAAATCGCGCGCTACTGGCGCGATGCGGTCTACTCGGCGGCCGCGGTGGAAGGTCTGGTCACCAGTATCGAACGCCCGTTCCGGCCAGGTTTCGGCATGGCCTATTTGTCGGGTTTGTTGAGCAATTTTGGCTATCTGATTCTCGCCGACGTATTTCCGCCCTACTTTGCCAGTATTGAACGCATGGCGAAGGCGAATTCCCACGTTCCCAGCGCCTGTGTTGAACAACATCAGCTGGGCATGACGGGCAATCAAATTGCCGCCTGGTTGATGGACAACTGGAATATGCCGGAGGAAGTCGTGATCGCGTTACGGCACCTGCACAATCCGAATTACCAAGGTGAGCATGCGGTGTATGCCAAGCTGGTGGGTCTTGCTCAGCAGATGCTGGCCAATGCAGGTTTTGGCAATCGACTGACTCGCCCGATAACTGATCACGCGTTTGCCGAGTTGCACCTGGACCCAGAGACGGCCCGTATTACCGTGGAAAATATTCTCGAGGCCGGTGACGACCTGGACGCAATCGCCGAAAAAATGCGCGCCTGATTTGTTATGGCGCGTATATCATCTATATTCCCGTCAATTATGGCACCGGATTCCTTAAGTTTGGCCGGTTCTATCTACTAGAAGAAATCCGTCTCGAGTGGCGCGTTTAACACGTTGTCAGCCTCTGCAAACTGATTTATCAATAACATGCTGAAGATTAAAAACTGATCAGCTTGTTTAATGATGATTGGAGGTACTGCAGTGGCGACGACTCAAGCACTTAACAAACCCACGACTATGCGGGGTTTTGGCGGATTGTTGCGCAATAAGCGTTGTCAGAAGGCAATGCGTCTGCTGACAGGAACCGGTGTCTGTGCCCTGCTGAGCCTGGGTGTGTACTTTCTGACCCAGAATTTTTCCCGGTGGGAGAGTGCGGATAAATATGCGGACCATGGCAGGAATTACAATCTCACGCCGTTTGATATTAACGATGCCGCGCGGGTTTGCACCAACAAAACCGCAGACCGTTTCGGCGACCAGTTAGTGCGTTCCTATGTGGATTACCACTCGACCCGGTACGATGCGCGATTGGCCATTTACAAAGTATTTATGCACGCGCAGCTGGGAGACCTCTATCTGCATAGTGATGCGCCGGTCCACTGTTTTGTGGACCCCAAAGAACACATCGTCACACACTACCGCAGCTTTGAAGCGCGCAAATCACTGATGACCCGCGCAATCAGTTTTATTTCGTTCTAGGTTCGTCCGGCGGCTGTTTAAAGTAGTCGCCGGAGGTTACTCCCATCGACATGTAAATATTGAACAGCCCGTCGAAACCAAAATCCGCTTTTTGCACCCAGTCCACGGGCGCATACATGATGGCGCCGCCAAAGGGAACTGGTGCGCTGGGGACCATAATCGCATAGTGTTCGCGACCGCCCATAAATACCGGTGTGGGACTGGTGAGCAGGCCCAGCACGGCCATGCCACTGCGATCACCGCCGAAATAACACAACACGGCTTGCATGCTTTTGTACTGGGCTTCCTCGTGTTTATCAAACATGGTGACAATGCGCGAGAGCGTTTGGTACACCGAGCGCACAAAGGGTACGCGCGCCAGTAGACCACTCATTAAGCCCTGCCACTGGTGGCGCAATCGGGACTGCACCGCCACACCCAGCAAGTAGATCACTGCCACCACACTCGCTACCCCAATAGCGTAGGCGGTAATTTCGGACGTCACGAAGTTCAGCCCGATATTACCAAATAGTCGCCCGATAAAACTCTCCGGGCCGAGATAGCGGTGCAACAGATCGGCCGCCCATACGATGACGGCGATGGTGAGCGTTAATGGAAGCGCGGCAAGTATGCCGGCGAGAAAGGTGTTGCCGACCCGACTAAACAGGCGGGGCCTAGGCAGGGGTTGCGCCATAAAGCGTCCTCGCGCAATGGAGAGTCAGAAAAAGTGTCGGTGGCGTATCATCCGCAAAATGCATGGACATCGCAATCGCGATGCCCCTGGCATGAGCAGCGGTCAGGATTTCGCGGCGATCTGGGTTGTTTCGCCTTCGCTGCGGGCGATAAATGTCGCGCAGCAGCTGTCGCTGAATACGTTCACTGCGGTGCGCATCATATCTAAAATTCGGTCGGTTACCAGCAACATTCCGATCCCTTCCAATGGCAAGCCAATGGCACTGAGAATAACTGCGATTGCCACCAGGCTTGCAGAGGGGATTCCCGCTACGCCAATGGAGGTGAGCAGCGCGATGGTGACGATGGTGAACTGCGTTGCCAGGGTGAGATCCAGGCCGTAGGCCTGAGCGATAAACATGGCGGCAACACACTCATAGAGCGCGGTGCCATCCATATTGATGGTCGCGCCCAACGGCAACACGAAGGATACTGTGCGGTTGGAAAGCCCCACATTTTTTTCCATGCACTCCATGGTGATAGGCAAGGTGCCGGAAGACGATGCGGTGGAAAATGCCGTAAGTAAGGCTGGAGTCATACCGCGATACTGACCAACCGGATTCACCTTCGCGAGAAATTTTAAAATGAGCGGCATGGTGATAAAGGTGTGGGCGGCGAGGGCCAGCACCACAGTAAAGAAAAAGGTTAACACCGGGACAAACGCTTTGAAGCCGGTGGACGCGACTGTATTGGCTACCAGGGCAAATACGCCAATGGGCGTGAACTTCATTATGAACAGCGTTATGCCCATCATGGTTTCGAAAACACCCTGCCAAAAATTAACCAGGGTTTCGCGCATGGGCGACGCAATTCGGGTCATAAAAAAGCCAAATAACAAACCAAAGCAGATGAGTCCGAGCATCTGCCCTTCTGCTGCTGCCTGCACAATATTCGGTGGCAGCATGCGGTGAAATACAGCGGCGACGTCACCCGTACCACGCCCCTCAATCTTATCGAGATTGGCGCCCACCTCCTCCTGGCTGCTGAGGTTCAAGCGCTCACCTGCCGGCTCTCCATTTATGATGCCGGGCTGGATGATGTTCACCAGGAAAAGCCCCATTAAAATAGCAAACAGACTGGATGCGAGGTAGAAGCCGAGCGTTTTACCACCCAGACGGCGCAAGTCATTGCTGCTGCCCAGGGTGCTGATGCCACTGATAATGGACGATAAAATAAGTGGCACAATGATCATCTTTAGTGCGTTTAGGAAGAGCGTTCCAACAAACGAGAACGTACTGAGGAAAGGCGCCGCGCTGGCAGGGTTGTTTTGCGAGAGCAGGTTGATGCCCAGGCCCACTGCGATAGCGAGGCCGATGGCAATCAGTATTTGCCAGTGCAGTTGCAGACGAATCATGAATTATTCCTTGTGCTGGAAGGGGTCACGCAGACGTTTGCCTGCCTTGAAAAAAATCTGGTTTTTAGCCGCAATGCGCAACGCCTCGCCGGTTTGCGGGTTGATTCCGGTGTGCGCATTGCGGTGGCGCACAGAGAAACTGCCGAGGCCCGGGAGTTGTACCCGCTCGCCGCGGGCCAGCGCATTGGTCACCTGTTCGACAATCGCCTCGACCACATCATCTGCCTGAACGCGGTTGAGTTCGCCGAGTGTACAAAGCTGCTTCACAAGATCTGTTTTACGCATGAGAGGGGCTCCGGGTAGAATAATCACTATAAAACAGCTTCAAAGCGCGGTTCAATGAACACAAGTTCCCCAAAAGTTTCTCCCCAGCCGATGCCCAAGTGGCGTGCTTACTTGCAATTGATGCGCCTGCATCGCCCTATCGGCATCTACCTGGTGTTGTGGCCTACGCTCTGGTCACTCTGGTTAGCGGCCGGTGGTGTGCCGCGCTGGGACCTGCTGGTGATATTCACTGTAGGGGTAGTATTGATGCGTTCCGCCGGCTGCGTGATCAACGATTATGCCGACCGCAAGGTGGACGGCCACGTAGAGCGCACCCGCAGCCGGCCATTGGTCACTGGGCTGGTGTCTCCCGTTGAGGCGGCCGCGTTGTTTGCGGTACTCAGTCTTGCGTCATTTTTATTGGTGCTGCAAACCAACGACCTTACGGTATACCTGTCGGTCGGCGGCATCGCGCTGGCCTTTTGCTACCCCTTTATGAAGCGCTATACCCAATTGCCGCAGGTGGTTTTGGGAGCCGCGTTCGCCTGGTCCGTGCCGATGGCATTTGCTGCGCAGACCGGTGAACTGAGTAGCCATATCTGGCTACTTTATACCGCAGTTTTACTCTGGACGGTGGCCTACGACACTTTTTACGCGATGGTCGACCGGGATGATGATCTCAAAATCGGAGTGAAATCGTCAGCCATCCTTTTTGGTGAACAGGATAAAGCCATTACGGCCTGTCTGCAGATGATGACCCTGATCGCGCTGCTTATGGTCGGTACCAAATTCGAATTGGGAACCTTTTATTACCTCAGCCTGGCGGCCGCGGCCGGGCTAATGATTTATCAGCAACTGCTGATCCGCGAGCGGCAGCGCGATGCCTGCTTCAAAGCCTTTCTGAACAACAACTGGGTCGGCATTGTGATCTTCGTTGGTATTGTCTGCGATTATCAATTTCGCTAGCCATTGATTTCGTTAATACAGACGCCGGTGGCGAAATACGGCCGATGTCATAAAATCGAAACAAAAGCTTTATTTAATGCCCGTGACTTGGGTCATTCAGGTTGCCCTATTGCGCACCTGTAATTACTGCAGATACTCCACCTTATTCTAAGACTTTAGGTTATACCTCCATGGTTGAAAAAAAGATTCTAGTGGTCGATGACGAGCGCGCGATTCGCGACATGCTCCGTGTGGCCCTCGAGATGGCCGATTATGCGGTGCTGGAAGCTGCCGATGCCCAGGAGGCACACCAAATCGTGGTGGACACCCGCCCCGATCTCATTCTATTGGACTGGATGATGCCTGGCGTGAGTGGTATTGAGTTCGCGCGTCGGTTGAAATCGCAAGAAGTGACCCGTGAAATACCAATTATCATGCTCACGGCGAAAGGCGAAGAGGACAACAAAATACAGGGCCTGGAAATAGGTGCGGACGACTATATCACCAAGCCATTTTCCCCTCGCGAGCTGGTTGCCCGTCTCAAGGCGGTATTGCGCCGCAGTGATTCCCTTTCAAGTGGCGACCCAATAACCGTAGAAAACCTGTGTCTCGACCCTACCAGTCACCGCGTTACCATCGCCGGGATGCCGGTTCAGCTGGGCCCCACTGAATACCGTTTGTTGGAATTTTTCTTAACCCACCAGGAGCGCGTATACTCACGTAATCAGTTATTGGATTATGTGTGGGGTGGCAACGTGTATGTGGAAGAGCGGACTGTGGATGTTCATATTCGCCGTTTACGCAAAGCCCTGAAGCTGGAAAACCACGATCGCCTCGTGCAAACCGTGCGCGGTGCGGGCTACCGGTTCTCAGCAAAATTTCTCGCTGCTGCTGAATAAACTTCCCGGTTCTGCTTATGTTTCGTAAAGGCGTAGCGGCCGAACTGCGCTGGTTGCTGCTGTTCGTCATTGTGGGTTTCAGCATTGGCCTGGTTTTCGACCACGTCGTTATGATGCTGCTGGTGGCCGCGCTGGTGTTTGGCGCACGCCTTATGCTGCGCATCTCCGAATTGGAATCCTGGGTGGAGGCGACCCGCCAGCGCGGTCTGCAGGAAAACAACCTGGAAGGCGTTTGGGCGGAAATTGCGGAAGACGTGGTACTCATCATCCGCCGCTATGAAAAAGACAAGCTGCGCCTGCAACAGGTTGTGGAGCGGGTCCAGCAGATGACGGCGGCACTGACCGACGGGGTTATTATTGTCGACAAGCACCACAACATCGAGTGGTGGAATCGCGCCGCCGAAATGCAGTTTGATTTCCAACCGTTGGATATAGGCCACAAGGTCACCAATTACCTGCGCAACCCCAAGTTCATCAAATACTATGAAGGCGGCGATTATAAGGAGCCGCTGGATACCTACTCGGTACGCCATGAAGGTCAGCACCTTCAGTTCTTTATTCATCCTTTTGGCGACGGTGACCGGTTGATTATTGCGCGTGACGTAACCCGCGTTGCCAACCTTGAGCGGATGCGTCAGGACTTCGTGGCAAATGTTTCTCATGAGTTGCGAACACCGTTAACCGTTCTTAGCGGTTACCTGGAAACCCTGGCCGATACCGGCGTATTGCCTGAACGCTGGGACAAACCCATGGGACAGATGCTGGAACAAACCAGCCGCATGAATCGCCTGATAAACGACCTGCTCACCCTCTCCCGCCTGGAAACTGACGACCGCGATTTCGGCCAGCGCCCGGTTCCTCTGCTGCCTCTCCTGGAGCAGATCGTGGCGGAAGGCCGCGCGCTAAGCGGCGAGCGCGGCCACGAATTCTTAATTAACTGTGGCGAAGGCATCGAAATCATGGGGCAGGAGGACGAGCTGCGTAGCGCTATCGCCAACCTGGTTTATAACGCTGTTAACTACACGCCAGATGGAAAAAAAGTTTCCATTCTGGTCAACAGCGATCCCCATGAATTGGTGCTTAAGGTGAAGGATAATGGCGAAGGTATTGAGTCGCGCCATATTCCGCGTCTGACTGAACGTTTTTATCGGGTGGATGCGGGTCGCTCGCGCGAAACCGGTGGCACTGGGCTCGGACTTGCCATTGTCAAACACATCCTGCTGCGCCATGATGCGGATTTGAAAATTCGCAGTAAGGTCGGCAAGGGCAGCACCTTTTCCTGTCATTTTCCTATCAAACGCGTTATTCAGAGTTCACCCGAGCAGCAACCCTCGTAGACAAGCACGCGGGGGATTTCGTGAGGTCTCCCCCATGCGTACATTTTTCCTATCAGGCATCGGCGACATATCCCTGCAGGACTGGCAAAGTTTGTGGTCCAGCGACTATCCCTTCACACGTTATGAGTTCCTGCACGCGCTGGAAGTGTCCGGGAGTGTCTGCGAAGCTACTGGCTGGCAACCCATGCACCTGGTTGTTGAGCACAATGATTGTCGTGTTGCGGTTGTGCCGCTTTATCAAAAAACACATTCCTACGGTGAGTATGTATTCGATTGGGCCTGGGCCGATGCTTATCAGCGCGCAGGGCTTGATTACTATCCCAAATTAATTAACGCGGTACCCTTTACGCCGGCCACTGGGCCGCGTATCGCGTTTGCCAGCGAGCTAGGCGATGCACAAAAAGTCGAGACCGTAAAATTAATCGTGGATACGCTTAAGCAAGTGCTGGGCGACACGGATGGCTCTGGTTTTCATTGCCTTTTTCCGGAAGCGGGGCTGCGCGATTTACTTGCGCGAGAAAGCCTTATCGAACGGCAAGGTTGCCAGTTTCATTGGTTTAACAACGGATATCGTGATTTTGACGATTTTCTATCCCGCTTCAATTCGCGCAAACGGAAATCATTGAAGCGCGAACGCCAAAAAGTTAAAGAGCAGGGTCTACACCTGCAAATGCGCGGCGCGACCGAGGTCAGCGCGGATGAGTGGGAGATGTTTTACGCCTTGTATCACCGCACTTATTTCAAGCGTAGCGGGCGCCAAGGGTACTTGAACAACGCATTCTTTAAGCAAGTGGTGGAAACCATGCCGGAGCAGATTATGCTGGCAAGCGCTCACCATCAATCACTGGATAAAGAAATGTTGGCTGCGGCCTTGTATTTTCGTGACAGCACTACCCTTTACGGGCGTTACTGGGGTACGCAGTTGGATGTCGACGGTTTGCACTTTGAAACCTGCTATTACCAGGGTATTGAATACGCTATTGCAGAAGGTCTGGCACGTTTTGACCCAGGTGCCCAGGGCGAACATAAAATTCAGCGGGGTTTCACGCCGGTAAAAACCTGTTCCTACCACTGGGTAGCGCATCCGGCGTTTAGAGATGCGGTTGTGCATTTTTGCGATGAAGAAAAAAACCAGACGGACGCATACTGTCAGGATGGCCGAAATTATCTGCCCTTTCGCGAAGGTGAAAAGATTTTCCCGGACAATGCATTATTAGAATATCAAAACGAGGCTTAGAGGCGACAAGTTGCCAGTCGCCAGAGCTAAACAACACATTTCGTGATCCAGCAAAAAGAAAAAGGAGAAACAGGGTATGGCAAAGATTCATTTTATTGGGGGTGAAAAAGGTGGCGTTGGCAAATCTGTGCTGGCCAGAGTCTTGGCGCAGTACTACATCGACAAATCGCTGAATTTCCGCGCGTTCGATGCAGACCTGTCGCACGGCGCCCTTATGCGTTATTACAGTGAGTTTACCCAGCCAGTTGATGTGAGTGAGTTCGAAAGTGCAGATGCGATTGCCGAAACAGCATTGGAGCAAAACTGCGATGTCATTGTAGACCTCGCTGCTCAGTCCGCGCGCAGTGTTGACCGCTGGATGGCGGAAAGTGGCTTGCTGGAGTTCGCCAACGAAGCGGGCCTTAGCGTTGTACTTTGGCATGTGTGCGATGAGGGGTCGGATTCAGTCCGGTTGCTTGAGCGGCTTGTCGCGCACTATGGCGATCAACCCAGCTATGTGGTGGTGAAAAACCTGGGTCGCGGCAAAGATTTTGACCTGCTGGAAGAATCCGAAGCCATGGCTAAAGCGCGAAGCTTTGGTGCAACAGTCATCGAACTGCCGGAGTTGCACACGCCAGCCATGCGTAAAATCGATCGAGTTGGTGCGAGCCTCTGGGCAGCGGCGAACAATAAAGACGAATCCATGGGGCCTGCGCTCGGCTTGCTGGAACGTCAGCGCGTAAGAGTATGGCTGAACAAGGCATACGCTGAGTTGGAGCGTGTGGTCTAGACACGCTCTACATCGAGAGACGAATACTTTTTTCCCGAAATAGGTTAGTTGTCAATAATAAATTTAGGACGGAGTATGTTTGGCAATAAGTTAAGCGTAGTTGTTATGTTCGGAGCATTGACTGCGTGCGGAGGTTCTGGTGAGGACAGCGATGGGCCTCAGTACAGCGGCGATGCGACTCGTGTTTTTTCCGCATCGAGTGACTGGCAATCATTGCTGGCGCGTGACCCGGACGCTTTGAGCGAAACGGAGCTTAAAGAAGCTTATTTGGGGTTAGCACTAAGCGAATATAGCGGCAGTACTGAGCTTGTTAATTTAACGCCAGAACTGGCAATAAAATTTATTTATCTAATGCGCAGTTATTCGCCGTACGGTGATATTGTTAATGTTTTCCCTGAGGATTTGGGCGAAATTGGCGTTCAGTATTACGACCATAGTGGGGTTTCGGCTGATTCAACTAAAAATAACAGCATTGATACAACGGTTGCGTGCAGCGGATTAAACGATCAAAACAATGTGGCCTACAGCGGCAGTTTTTCAGATGGTGTCGGCCTGCTCAAGCAAAACTTTCACGGTTGTGCTGTCCTGATCAGCAAATATCTTACCGGCGAAAGCTTGGCGTTCGTCACGCCTTATTTAGAGCACGATTACGGGGATAGGCAGAGATACCAGCCGTTTGCGACTAGTTTCACCGAAAACCTGGTAATTGATCAGAACTATGGGCCAGACAACGAACACAACTATTCCTATCAGCTGATTGGCTTTACAGGTTCATATCCCGCGGCGGTAAAAGGGAACGTCTACGAAACAGCAATGGTTGTTCGTAGAAGCGACGAACAGGGCTATGAAGCGTTAAAAGTGCTGAAAGAAACGTATGGCGGCGGGCCGGAGGTTAAAGATAGTTTTAGCGGTGGCCTGGCGATTAAAGGTTACGGCAGTGTTCTCGTGAGTACGGCTGATGTTAGCGATGTCTTCAAGGGAACAAGTGCGAGCGGGCTAGTGCTTACAGGGCGTTATGGAGTTAAAGCCAGATTCACTAGCATGGCCGGAGGGCTGCATGTTTTGGATATGGACAATGACGGCGATGGTATTTACGACGACCGGGTGGTTTTTAGTATGAACCTCTATACTGCGAGTGCTACACCGGAGATACCTTTTTTACGGTTTGAGTTTGATCGCCAAGCAACACCACTGCGTTCGTTGCGCCAGGTTAAGCTTCCGCCCACGCTTCTATATGAACTTGAATGGGAAGGAGGCTATGAGTTGGGTGGCGTGCTTGTTCTCTCGCCGCCGGTTTATCGCGATTTGGACACACCAAAGGATGATCTCGAGCTAGAAATAATTTGGCGCAATAATGGAGAAATCATTGCCGAGGGCGCTGACCTGCTGGAGCTCCCCAGTAATCTGTTTACCGATATATCCGGGATAACCGTTGAAGTCGCAATTAGCGACGGTACCACGCGGATAGTGTCCTTGCCGCTTGATACATTCTGGCTACAATTCCACTAGGACTTCCGCTAAGGCGGTGAATTAAAAAGAT